>WBUW01000005.1 GCA_008933495.1 Pseudorhodoplanes sp. | reverse complement strand
GTCATCGCAAGTCGGGTTCACCCGACTTGCGACACCTTGTTTCTGGCGCAACTCGGGCAAGCCTGAGTTGCGGTGCCATCCACGTCTTGGTCTCAGTTGCGCACATCAAGACGTGGATGCCCGGCACAAGGCCGGGCATGACAAAGGAAAATCTTACCCCAGCGCCTCGTCGAGAAGCTGCTTGAGCTGCGCGACATGCTTCGACATCTGACCGACGGCGGTGGAGGCCGAGGCCGGGCGTCCGGCATAACGCAGCTGCCGGTGCTTGGCGCCGATATTGTCGAGCACCCAGCGGATGAAGGTGTCGACAAAGAACCACGCGCCCATGTTGCGCGGCTCTTCCTGACACCAGACCACCTCCGCCTGCTTGAAGCGGGCGAGTTCGGCGACCAGCGCCTTGGTCGGGAACGGATAGAGCTGCTCGACGCGCAGCAGATAGATGTCGTCGACGCCGCGCTTCTCGCGCTCCTCATACAGGTCGTAATAGACCTTGCCGGTGCACAAGACGACACGGCGAATCTTGTTGTCGGGCGCGAGCTGGATTTTTTCGCCCTTGAGATATTGCGCATCGTCCCAGAGCAGCCGGTGGAAGGTGGCGTCCGCCCCGAATTCGGAAAGCCGCGAGACCGCCCGTTTATGGCGCAAGAGCGACTTCGGCGTCATCAGGACCAGCGGCTTTCTGATCTCGCGCTTCAATTGCCGGCGCAGGATGTGGAAATAGTTCGCCGGCGTCGTGCAATTGGCGACCTGCATGTTGTCCTCGGCGCACATCTGCAGGAAGCGCTCGAGCCGGGCGGAGGAATGCTCGGGACCCTGCCCTTCGTAGCCGTGCGGCAACAGGCACACCAGCCCGGACATGCGCAGCCACTTGCGTTCGGCCGACGACAGGAACTGGTCGAAAATGACCTGGGCGCCGTTGGCGAAGTCGCCGAACTGCGCTTCCCACAGCGTCAGAGCATTCGGCTCGGCGGTCGAATAGCCGTATTCGTAGCCGAGCACAGCCTCTTCTGAGAGCATGGAATTGAGCACTTCATAGCGCGCCTGGTTGTCGCGCACGTGGTTGAACGGCGTGTAGCGCGCCTCGGTATCCTGATCGAACAGCACCGAATGACGCTGCGAGAAGGTGCCGCGCTCGCAGTCCTGGCCGGAGAGACGCACCGGATGGCCCTCCAGCAGCAGCGAACAGAATGACAGCGCTTCGGCCGTCGCCCAGTCGATACCCGCGCCGGTCTGGATCGCCTTGCGGCGGTTGTCGAGAAAACGCTGGATCGTGCGGTGGACCTTGAAATCCTTCGGCACGAGCGTGATTTTTTCACCGATATCCTTGAGCAAGGGCAGATCGACGCCGGTATTGCCGCGCCGCGGATCGTCGGTCTCGCCGCCGGCCTTTAACCCGGCCCAGCGGCCGTCAAGCCAGTCGGCCTTGTTCGGCTTGTAGCCCTGGCCCGCCTCGTATTCGGCCTCCAGACGCGAGCGCCAGTCGGCCTTCATTTTCTCGACTTCGCCTTCGGTCACCACGCCTTCGGTGCCGAGCTTTTTTGCGTACAGATCGAGGGTCGAGGGATGCGCCCTGATCTTCTTGTACATCAGCGGCTGGGTGAAGCTCGGTTCGTCGCCTTCGTTGTGGCCGAAGCGGCGATAGCAGAACATATCGATGACGACCGGCTTCTGGAACTTCTGGCGGAATTCGGCCGCAACCTTGGCCGCAAACACCACCGCCTCGGGATCGTCGCCGTTGGCGTGGAAGATCGGCGCCTCGATCATCTTGGCAACGTCCGACGGATAAGGCGAGGAACGCGAATAGCGCGGATAGGTGGTGAATCCGATCTGGTTGTTGACGATGAAATGCAAGGATCCGCCGGTGCGATAGCCCTTGAGCGCCGACAAACCGAAGCATTCGGCAACCACACCCTGACCGGCGAACGCGGCGTCGCCGTGAATGAGAAGCGGCATGACCATCGTGCGATCTTCCGGCGTGGCGCCGAGCTGGTCCTGCTTGGCGCGCACCTTGCCGAGCACCACCGGATTGACGATTTCGAGGTGCGAGGGGTTGGGCGTGAGCGACAGATGCACCTTGTTGCCGTCGAATTCGCGATCCGACGAAGCGCCGAGATGATATTTCACGTCACCGGAACCTTCGACCTCGTCCGGCGTCGCCGAGCCGCCCTTGAATTCGTGAAACAGGACGCGGTGCGGTTTGCCCATCACCTGGGTCAGCACATTCAGGCGCCCGCGGTGCGCCATGCCGAACACGATCTCCTTCACGCCGAGATTGCCGCCGCGCTTGATGATCTGTTCGAGCGCCGGGATCAGTGATTCGCCGCCGTCGAGGCCGAAACGCTTGGTGCCGGTATACTTGACGTCGAGAAACTTCTCAAAGCCGTCGGATTCGACCAGCTTGTTGAGGATCGCGCGCTTGCCCTCGCGGGTGAAGGTGATTTCCTTGTCCTTGCCTTCGATGCGTTCCTGCAGCCAGGCCTTCTGCGCCGGATCGGAAATGTGCATGAACTCGACGCCGAGCGTCTGGCAATAGGTGCGCTGCAGGATGGCGACGATCTCGCGCATCGACGCGAAATCGAGCCCGAGCACCTTGTCGAGAAAAATCTTGCGATCCATGTCGGCTTCGGTGAAGCCGTAGGAGCGCGGATCGAGCTCTTCCTCGTTTTTTTCCGGCTCGAGGTCGAGCGGATCGAGCGTGGCGTGGAAATGGCCGCGGATGCGGTAGGCGCGGATCAGCATCAGCGCATGCAGCGAATCGCGCGTGGCCTGCTGCACGTCGGTGGACGAGAGCTCGACGCCGCGCACCTGCGCCTTGGCCTTGATCTTGTCGCCGACCGCCTTCTCGATGCCGCTCCAATCGCTGTCGAGCGCGGCGACCAGTTCGCCATTGGGGCGAAGCGGCCAGTTCGGACGCTTCCAGGAGGCGCCGCGCGCGTTCTCGGCGACCACCGCCGGATCGTCCTTTAGGCTCCGGAAGAAGGCCTGCCACTCGGCATCGACGGACTTCGGGTCGGTCTCGTAACGGGCGTAGAGGTCTTCGACATAGGCGGCATTGCCGCCGTAAAGAAACGAAGTGAGAGCGAATGCGGCGTTCGCGTCCTGGCGAGACATCTCTGGCGTCCTGAGATTGGCTTGGCGACCGCGCCAAGGCGGCCCCTCAGGGCCCGAATCCGGAAAAATCGGGTCCCTTATTTATCTATAACGATAATTTGGACGGGGCCACGACAAGATGACGAAAGAGTGAATTGAAATTCATTTATTCTGTCGCCGGTCTGCTGTCCGCGCAGAATTTGGGCAGCAGGCGGATGACACGGTTGACCGCGGGCAGCATTCCGAACATCCGAGCATTGCGCCGAGCCAGGATGCTCAGCGACGAGCGACAGGATGTTCGCGTCCGGGCAACGGCACTTCTACGAGTGCGAACGGGCCCCGGCCGGCATTGCCGCCGTGCCGCATCTAGGAATATTTTCACGTGAAGCGTGCCGGCACCCTGCCGATTCCGCTTGGGCGCGCAACGCCTTGCGGGCGCCCGGTCGGGCGATCAGCCCTTCAGCACCTCGACCAGCGTCTTGCCGATGCGCGCCGGCGAGGGCGATACCTTGATGCCGGCCGCTTCCATTGCCGCAATCTTGGACTCCGCATCCCCCTTGCCACCGGAAATGATCGCGCCGGCGTGACCCATGCGGCGGCCGGGGGGCGCGGTGCGCCCGGCGATGAAGCCGGCCATCGGCTTCTTGCGGCCGCGCCGGGCTTCGTCTTTCAGGAACTGCGCGGCATCTTCTTCCGCCGTGCCACCGATCTCGCCGATCATCACGATCGCCTCGGTCTTCGGGTCGGCAAGGAACATTTCCAGCATCTCGATGAACTCGGTGCCCTTCACCGGATCGCCGCCGATGCCGACCGCCGTCGTCTGGCCGAGTCCCTCCGCCGTGGTCTGGAACACCGCCTCGTAGGTCAGCGTACCCGACCGCGACACGATGCCGACCTTGCCCGGCTTGAAAATGTTGCCGGGCATGATGCCGATCTTGCATTCGCCGGCCGTCATCACGCCCGGGCAATTCGGGCCGACGAGGCGCGATCTCGAACCGCACAGCGACCGTTTCACCTTCACCATGTCCATCACCGGAATGCCTTCGGTGATGCACACGATCAGCGGAATCTCGGCTTCGATCGCTTCGCAGATCGCGTCCGCCGCGCCGGGCGGGGGCACGTAGATCACGCTTGCGTCGGCGCCGGTTTTGTTGCGCGCCTCGGCCACCGTATCGAAGACCGGCAGGTTGAGATGGGTGGTGCCGCCTTTGCCGGGCGAGGTGCCGCCGACCATCCTGGTGCCGTAGGCGATCGCCTGCTCGGAATGAAACGTGCCGTTCTTGCCGGTGAACCCCTGGCAGATGACCTTGGTGTTCTTGTCGATGAGAATGGACATCACGCGGCCTTTTTCACTGCTGCGACAACCTTCTGGGCGGCATCGTCGAGATCGTCCGCCGGCAGCACGTTCAGCCCCGACTCCTTGATGATCTTCTTGCCCATCTCGACATTGGTCCCTTCAAGACGGACCACCAGCGGCACCTTGAGGCCGACTTCCTTCACCGCGGCGACGACGCCTTCGGCAATCACGTCGCACTTCATGATGCCGCCGAAGATATTGATCAGGATGCCTTTGACGTTCGGATCGGAGGTGATGATCTTGAACGCCGCCGTCACCTTCTCCTTCGAGGCGCCGCCGCCGACATCGAGGAAGTTGGCCGGCGCCATGCCGTAGAGCTTGATGATGTCCATGGTGGCCATGGCAAGGCCGGCGCCGTTGACCATGCAGCCGATCGAGCCATCGAGCGAGATATAATTGAGGTCGAACTTCGAGGCCTCGATCTCCTTCTCGTCCTCCTCGGTCTCGTCGCGCAGCGCAACGATGTCGGGATGACGATACAGCGCATTGCTGTCGAAACCGACCTTGGCGTCGAGGCAGATCAGCTTGTTGTCCTTGGTCACGACCAGCGGATTGATTTCAAGCAGCGACATGTCCTTCTCGGTGAAGGCCTTGTAGAGCTGCGTGAGCAGCGCGCTCATCTGCTTCTGCAGGTCGGCGTCGAGACCGAGCGCCTTTGAAACGTTGCGCACGTGGTGGGGGCAGATATTGGTCGCCGGGTCGACGGTGATGGTGAGGATTTTTTCCGGCGTCTCGTGCGCCACTTCCTCGATATTCATTCCGCCCTCGGTCGACACGACGACTGCGACGCGTGAACTGACGCGGTCGATCAGCATCGACAGGTAGAATTCCTTGGCGATGGCGGAGCCGTCCTCGATGTAAAGACGATTAACCTGCTTGCCCTTCGGCCCGGTCTGATGGGTCACCAGAACCGAGCCCAGAATGCGCTCGGATTCCTTTTTGACGTCGTCGAGCGCCTTGACCACCTTGACGCCGCCGGCCTTGCCGCGGCCGCCGGCATGGATCTGCGCCTTCACCACCCAGACCGGACCGCCCAGTTCCTTCGCCGCCTTCACCGCCTCCTCGGCGCTGAAGGCGGGAATGCCGCGCGGCACCGCGACGCCGAATTCCCGCAAGACGGCTTTCGCCTGATACTCATGGATATTCATACTTCCCCCCGGGCGCGCCCGACGCGCTGGACTTATTTGCCGAGATCGGGCGCGATCTTGATGCAGGCTTCGACCAGCCCCTCGACCGCCGCCGCCGACTTCTTGAACATTTCCTTTTCCGCGCCCTCGAAATCGATCTCGACCACGCGCTCGACGCCCTTGGCGCCGATCACGACCGGAACGCCGACATAGAGATTCTTCACGCCGAACTCGCCATTGAGCCAGGCCGCGCACGGCAAGACCCGCTTCTTGTCTTTCAGGTAGCTTTCCGCCATCGCGATCGCCGAGGCGGCGGGTGCATAGAACGCCGAGCCGCTCTTGAGCAGATTGACGATTTCCGCGCCGCCATTGGCGGTGCGCTTGACGATTTCATCAATACGGGCCTGCGTCGTCCAGCCCATCTTGACGAGGTCGGGCAGCGGGATGCCGGCGACAGTCGAATAACGGACGAGCGGCACCATGGTGTCACCGTGGCCGCCGAGCACGAACGCCGTGACGTCCTCCACCGACACCTCGAATTCGTCGGCGAGGAAATAGCGGAAGCGCGCGGAATCGAGCACGCCGGCCATGCCGACCACCATCTGCTTGGGCAGACCGGAGTATTTTTGCAGCGCCCACACCATCGCATCGAGCGGGTTGGTGATGCAGATGACGAAGGCATTGGGCGCGTATTTCTTGATGCCGGCGCCGACCTGCTCCATCACCTTCAGATTGATGCCCAGAAGATCGTCGCGGCTCATGCCCGGCTTGCGCGGCACTCCGGCGGTGACGATGCACACCGCGGCGCCCTCGATCGCTTCGTAGGAATTGGTGCCGGAAAAATAGCCGTCGAAGGAGTCGACAGGCGAGGATTGCGCGATATCGAGCGCCTTCCCCTGCGGGATACCTTCGGCAATGTCGAACATCACGACATCGCCGAGTTCCTTGAGGCCGATGAGATGGGCGAGCGTGCCGCCGATCTGGCCGGAGCCGATCAATGCAATCTTGGGACGCGCCATGAGCGGAAAACCTTGAGATGGAGAAGCCGCAGGAGCGCGGCCGCGCGGTGGTTAACCCGTTCAGCGGTGGGCGACAAGAAGCCGTTCGGCGAAGGCCCTCGCGGAAATCTGGAATACATTATTCCAGTAAACCGCTGCTTGCCAAGAGACCAGTCGTGCGCTGCGGCAGAGCCGTGCGGCAGCGCAATAAGCGCGCCCGCGCATCCAGCGCGCGCTCGCTTTCCGCCACGCAAGCGCGGGACGATCTGACCGGGAGGACAATCCAGGCGCACCGCAAAGGCCTGCCGGCGGGCGCCGGCGCGGTCAGGTCTCGACGATGCGGCCGGCACGCTCGTCCCCCGCGTGGCCGCCGCTCCCATGCGGCAGGGACAGATAGGATTGCGCGCCCATCTCGATCAGCCGCGAGGCGGTGCGCGCAAACTCGACCGCCTCGGCCGCCTCCGCGCAACGGTAAAGCTCGTGCGGCTGCGCCTGCGCCGACGCAATCAGCTTGACGGCATTGTCGTAGAGCGTGTCGATCAGCGTGACAAAGCGCTTGGCGGCGTTGCGTTTAGTGTGATCCATGACCGGCACATGGTCGAGCACGATGGTATGGAATTCGCGCGCGAGCCGCAGATAGTCGGCCGCGCCAAGCGGCTGTTCGCACAGATCGTGAAACGAAAAGCGTGCCGCACCGTGCGCCGCGCGCGACACCTGCAGCGGGTGCCCCTTGACGGTCAGCGTTACCGGCGCGCCGTCCGCCCCGAGCGTCAGTCGCGCCCAGGCCGCGTCCAGTGCCGCGGCCGCCCCGGCGTCGTCGGGCACATGCCAGACCTTGCCGCGTACGAGTTTCTCCAGCCGGAAGTCGGTGCGGGCATCGACGCGCTGGACGGCCATATGGCACTTGAGCAGGTCGACGAATGGCAGGAACAAGGCGCGGTTCAGTCCGCCGCGATAAAGATCGTCCGGCGCAATATTGGACGTCGCCACCACGACGACACCGCTTTCGAACAGCCGCGTGAACAGCCGCCCGAGAATCATCGCGTCTGCAATATCGTTGACGTGAAATTCGTCGAAGCACAGCAACCAGGCTTCTTCGGCGATCGATTCGGCGGCGAGCAGCACGGCATCCTCGGCCGCGCCTTCACCCTGTTTGCTGCGCTGGCGGAAGGCATGAACGCGCTCGTGAACGTCGGCCATGAACTCGTGAAAATGGGTGCGGCGTTTGCGCGTGACGGTGCTGGACTGAAAGAACAGATCCATCAGCATGGTCTTGCCACGGCCGACGCCACCGTGGAGATACAGCCCGCCTACCGGGTCCTGGCGGTCGCGGCGGGCGAACAGCCAGCCGAGCGAAGAGGACTTGCGTGCAAGCCGATGGGTCGCGAGCCGCTCATTCAGTCGATGCAGCATCTCGACAGCGGCCTGCTGGGCGGGGTCGCGCTCGATCCGACCGGCGGCGAGGAGGTCGGCATAACGCGCACTGATCGTTCCGGACATGCGGGGGAACCGGACGGGCGGGTAAGGGAACGGGGGCAGGCATAGCCGCCCGCCGCCTTCGGCAGCAAGCGGTCATGCAGCGCACGCAGCACAGCCGTGCGCCTACCCCTTTAAGCTATTGTTAACCAGAAAATCAAAGACTTAGAGCGCGAGCGCCCAAAATTTTGGCTTGGGCTTGTCGCAATTCTGCTGCATCGCAACATTAGGAATTGATTCGCGGCGGCATAGACCGCCGGCTGTCTCGGGAGGAGGCGGCGGGAGGGTCTTTTGGACGGCAACGTCAGGGGACCCCTGTTATGCATGAACTGATGCCGGACGGCGGCGTGATCCGGAAACTGTGGATTTACGAAGCCCAACGCTATTGCGACCATCTATTGCGGCTCGACAAGGCGAGCCGACGCAGCCGTTTCGGCGGCGCGGTCGCGGACGATTGCATCCGGCAGCATGTCGACGGTTCGATCATGCTGGACGCCGTCATCCATGGATTCTTCGTCGACGGCGTGCTGCACGGCGCAGCGGAACTGCGCCCGATCGGCGCGCGCTTCTCGGGCGAAGCGGAAGCCGCCTTCAGCGTGGAAAAGCCCTGGCAAAGCCACGGCGTCGGTTCCGAACTGCTCGCCCGCACGCTGCTCGTCGCCCGCAACCGTGGCATCAAGTTCCTGCGCATGCACTGCCTTGCCGAAAACCGGCGCATGCAGCAGCTCGCGCGCAAATTTGATGCAGACCTGCGCTTTGATTTCGGCAGCGTGATCGGCGAGGTCACCGCGCCGCGGCCGACGCCGATCTCCGTCGTACGGGAAGCGCTCTCCGACGGCTTCGGCGTCACCAACGCGCTGCTCGATGCGCAAACGCGTTTTTTCAAGCCGACCTGACGCAACGCGCGCTTTACCACGATGCGGACCTGCGTTAACCGCACGGTACGATTCCTCGTGTATTCTGATTTGACGGGTTCGCTCTATCGACCCGGGGGACAGGCATGACCAGCGTCCAAATCCGCGTTATCGGGCCCACCGGGATTGAGGATCATCATGCGCACCTTCTGCGGCTGGACCGCTCGCAACGCATCCTGCCGACGGCCTCGGGCACCGACGATCGCGGCATTGACGGACACTGCCTGCGGCTGATCGGATCGCAGGCCATCCTGATCGGCGCTTATGCCGACGGCGTGCTGCGCGCCGGCCTCGAAATCATACCGGACCGCACCGCGCGCCAAGCCGACGTCGTGTTCACGGCCGAGAAAGATCATGCCACGCCGGCGATCGTCCACATGCTGATCGCGCGCATGTTCGACGAAGCCCGCCGTTACCGACTCACCGGCCTCGCGATATACGGATTCGGCGACGAGGCCCTGCTTGGCGGTATCGCCGCTGCAAACGGCGCAAAGCTCGAACGCGGTATGCCGATGCGGGTGCGGTTCGCGCCCGCCCTCGCGCGGGCGGCCGGCTGCGCCGGTGAGCCGGCTTTATCGTACGGCCACGCGTAACGGCGCCGTCAGCGGAAACGCTTCTTCCACCACATAGGGTCCGCCGCCGGTCGAGGCGCGCGACGAAAACAACACGAAGCGCTCGACCCGGAACGGCAGCGAGCGGAACGACCCGCGCGCCGAAAGATAGTCTGCGACCTGCTGACTCGACGTTTCGCGCAGGCGCGCCAATGTGACATGCGGCGTATATTTGCGGCCCTCGGGATCGAGCCCGACCCGCTGCAGCAGCCGCTCGTGCTCGGCCTGCAAATCGAGCAAGGCCGGCGTCGGTGCTACCGAGGCGACGACCGCGCGCGGCTTCCGGCCGCCGAATGACGACAGCCCCTCCAGCCGGATTTCAAACGGTTCGCGTCCGACGCGGCCGAGCATCGAGGCCACTTCGTCGGCGAGGCCGCGCTCGATGTCGCCGATGAAGCGCAACGTCAGGTGATAATTTTCCGGATCGATCCAGCGTGCGCCCGGCAATCCGCCGCGCAGGAACGACAAGGTCTGCGCAACGTCGGCGGGAATCTCGAGACCGGTGAACAGGCGCGGCATCGAGAGCTCCTTTGCAATTGCCGGAACACCAACGTTTGACCGCTCAATGTGACGGGATTCGCGGCGGCGCTGCAAGCCCCGGCGAAGCGCGGCTCACGAGCCGCGCCTGCTGCGCACGCGCGCGATCAATTCTTCCGCCTTTGGCAGAATCTTTGTCACGATTTGTGACACACCCGCGGAATTTGGATGAATCCCGTCGGCAAGCGCGAATTTTGCCTGCGCGGCGACCCCGTCCAGAAAAAACGGATAGAACACCACGTCGTGCTTTGCCGCCAGTTCCGGGAAAATGGCGTCATAGGCGCCGCGATATTCGATCCCCATGTTGCGCGCCGACTGCATGCCGGCGAGAAGGATCTTGATCCCGCGCTGCTTCAGCCGTTGCAGGATCGTATCAAGCGCCGCGCGCGTCACCGCCGGATCGATACCGCGCAGCATGTCATTGGCCCCGAGCGCAACAATCACGGCGTCGGTCCCCTCCGGCACCGACCAGTCCAGGCGCGACAATCCACCCGAGGCGGTGTCGCCGGAGACGCCGGCATTCTCGATCTCCACCGCGATTCCCCTGGCCCGCAGAGCCTGCTCAAGTTGGGCCGGAAACGCGTCTTTGTTGGGCAACCCATAGCCCGCGGTCAGCGAATCGCCCAAAGCCACCACTTTGACGGTCTTTTCCGCGGCCGCGGGCTGCTCTGCCGGGCAAATAAGCGCGGCCACGGCGAACGCAACGACGGCGACGAGCTGCGGCGTTGTTCTTCGCACGGACGAATAGGCCGCATCCGCCCGGCTATGGACGCCCCGGCCGGCCGGCCCATATGAGGGGAGTTTTCCGCGGCCCATTTCGGTCACGTTCCGCCGCCACCACATTCGGATCATGGACGCCCTTTCATCCCACTCCGGCCCCGCCATCGCGCTGTCGGGGATCAACCTCTCGCTCGGTCAGGGTGCCGCCCGCGTTCACATCCTGAAAGATATCGACCTTTATATCGATCGCGGCGAGGCCATCGGCCTTGTCGGTCCTTCGGGCTCGGGCAAATCGACACTGCTGATGGTCCTGGCCGGCCTCGAACGCTCCGACAGCGGGACCGTTACCGTTGCCGGCAAGGACCTGACCGGGCTCGACGAGGACGCCCTGGCCCGCTTCCGCGGACGGCATGTGGGCATTGTTTTTCAGTCTTTCCACCTCATCCCGACCATGACGGCGCTGGAAAATGTCGCGGTTCCCCTCGAACTGGCCGGCCTTGGCGACGCCTATGACCGCGCGCTGGCCGAATTGCGCAATGTCGGCCTTGCGGAACGCCTCGCGCATTACCCCGCGCAATTGTCCGGCGGCGAACAGCAGCGCGTCGCGCTGGCCCGCGCGCTGGCGCCCAATCCTGCCATCCTGGTCGCCGACGAACCGACGGGAAATCTCGACGAGACGACCGGGCGCCAGATCATTGACCTGTTGTTCAAGGGCCATATCGAACGCGGCGCAACCCTGGTCCTCGTCACGCACGATCCCGCGCTTGCCGCCCGTTGCGACCGCGTCGTGCGGCTGCGCTCCGGGCGAATCGACGAAGGCGCCGCGACGGCGAACGCAAGCTCATGAACCGTCATTCTCCGGTTCCGGTCGCGCAAGCGGTCTCCCCGCTGTTGCCGGCCCGCTTCGCTTTCCGCGAATTGCGCGGTGGATTGCACGGCTTTCATGTCCTGATCTCCTGTATCGCGCTCGGCGTGATGGCGATCGCCGGCGTCGGATCGTTTTCGGAAAGCCTGAGCGGCGGGCTTGCGCGCGAGGGACGCACCATCCTCGGCGGCGACGCCGCGTTCTCCCTTATCCACCGCGAAGCGACGAGAGAAGAGAAAGCGTTTCTCGAAGCGCGCGGCGCCGTGTCCGCCGCCGCGACCATGCGCGCGATCGCGCGCGCATCCGCCGATCGCATGACGCTGGTCGAGATCAAGGCGGTCGATGCGCGCTATCCGCTGGCGGGCGAGGCCGCGCTCGAACCCGCGCTGCCGCTTGCAAACGCGCTTGCCGAACACGCAGGCGCGTTCGGAGCCGCCGCCGACCCCGCGCTCCTTGTGCGGCTCGATTTGCGCGTCGGCGACCGCATCAGCGTCGGCGAAGCGAGGTTTGAAATCCGCGCCGCGATACGCAACGAGCCGGATAAACTTGCCGGCGGAATCGGATTCGGCCCGCGTCTCCTGATCGGGGAAGCCGGATTGCGCGCGACCGGGCTGCTGCAGCCTGGCAGTCTCGTGCGCTGGCATTACCGCGTCGCGTTTGCGGACCGCGACACGAGCGGCGAGGCGACCAAACGAATCGTCCGCGACGTGCGGGCTGCGATGCCTGAAGCGGGATGGGACATCCGCACGCGCGGCAACGCCTCGCCCGCGCTGGAACGCAATGTCGAGCGCTTCACCCAGTTCCTGACGCTGGTCGGCCTGACCGCGCTCCTGGTCGGCGGGGTCGGCGTCGCCAATGCGATCAAGAGTCATCTCGACCGCAAGCGCAATTCGATTGCCGTGATGAAGGCGCTCGGCGCAAGGGGCGCGCGGATTTTCGTTTTGTTCCTCACCCAGGTCATGTTGCTGGCCGCCATCGGTGCCGTGATCGGGCTGGCGGTCGGCGCCGCGCTGCCATTTGCGATCGTGGCGCTGTTTGGCGCCGTCATCCCGCTGCCGGTCGATCCGGCGATTCAGCCGGATCAGCTCGCGCTGGCATTGCTCTACGGGCTGATGACGGCGCTCACATTTGCGATCTGGCCGCTCGGCCGCGCGCACGACATCCCGGTCTCCGCGCTGTTCCGCGACCATGTCGACAGCCGTCATGACTGGCCGCGCCGGCGTTACGTGATCGCCGCGGTCGCCGCCGGGCTTGCGCTTGCGGTGCTGGCAATCATGCTCGCCTACGACAGGCACATCGCGACGATTTTCGTGGCGGCCGCGGCCGCCACCTTCGTCGCGCTGCGGCTGGTCGCCCATCTGATCATGGCGGCGGCGCGCCGCCTGCCGCATGTGCGTTCGACCGCCTGGCGGCTCGCCGTTGCCAATATCCACCGCCCGGGTGCGCTCACGCCGACCATCGTCCTGTCGCTCGGTCTCGGTCTGACGCTGCTGGTGGCCGTCACCCAGATCGACGGCAACCTGCGCCGCCAATTCCAGGCCGCGCTGCCGGACAAGGCGCCGGCGTTCTTTTTCGTCGACATCCAGTCGGCCGATACCGAGCGCTTCGACGCCTTCATCAAGGAACGCGTGCCGCAGGCGCGGCTTGAGCGCGTACCCATGCTGCGCGGCCGTATCGTCTCCGCGCGCGGCGTTCCCGCGGAGGAGCTGCGTCCGCCGCCGGACGCCGCCTGGGTGCTGCAGGGCGACCGCGGCATCACCCATGCGCGCGACGTACCGCCGGGCTCGCGCATCGTCGCGGGGCAGTGGTGGGACGCCGACTACCAGGGACCGCCGCTGCTCTCATTCGAGAAAAGGCTTGCGGACACGCTCGGACTGAAGCTCGGCGACCCGGTCGTGGTGAACGTGCTCGGCCGCAACATCACCGCCACGATCGCGAACATGCGGGTGGTCGACTGGCACAGCCTCGGGATCAATTTCGTCCTCGTGCTGTCGCCGAATACGCTGCGCGGCGCGCCGCACACCCATATCGCTACCCTCACCTATCCCGGCGGATCGAGCCTTGAACAGGAAACCGGGCTGCTCAAAGCCGTCGCCGCCGCTTTCCCGACCGTGACAACCGTTCGCGTGAAAGACACGCTCGAAGCCGTTGGCGCCGTCGTCGCCAATCTGACGACCGGAATACGCGGTGCCAGTCTGATCACTTTGCTGGCCGCCGCTTTGGTCCTGGCCGGGGCGCTTGCCGCCAGCCATCACCATCGCGTCTATGACGCCGTCATCCTCAAAGTGCTCGGCGCCACGCGCGCAAGGCTGCTCGCCGCCTACGCGCTGGAATACAGCATTCTCGGCGCGGTGACCGCCCTGTTCGGCATGGCGGCCGGCTCGGTGGCGGCTTGGCTGATCATGACCGAGATCATGAGCCTGTCATACGTCTGGCTCCCGCTTCCCGCGATGGCGGCGGCCGGCGCGGCGCTCGCGCTCACCCTGTCGTTCGGACTGACCGGGACGTTCGGCGCGCTCGGCCGCAGGCCCGCGCCGGTGCTCAGAAATCTTTAGGAATTTGCGACAATCAGCCGCGTTTGCGGCGCGAACCTGCGACCACGCGCGATGCTTATTTTGCCACGATCCGGTGTAATGTGCCGGCCATCGGCCGAAGCGGGGCGACGACCGCAGGCGGCATACTCACAGACAAGGGAACAGGAGTTCGGCAATGTCGGACTTTGACAGAAATGCGGTAGCGAGGCGGTACGGCCAAACCGTCGGACGCGAGGAAGCGGCGATCGACCAGAGTCTGCGGTCGTACATGCTTCATATCTACAATTACATGGTGCTCGGCCTCGCCATTACCGGCTTTGCGGCGCTCGGCATTTACATGCTGTCGATCACCGGCGATGCTTCGGCGGCCGCACGCTCGACCACCGGCGCCGCGATCGCGCTGCGCGGCGGCCAGTACCTGACGCCGATCGGCTACGCGGTCTTCGTCAGCCCGCTGAAATGGGCGATCATCCTGGCGCCGCTGGCGCTCGTGTTCGTCATCAGCTTCGGTGTCAACCGCATGCGCCCGGCCATGGCGCAAATCCTGTTCTGGATTTTCGCGGCGCTGATCGGCCTTTCGCTCGGCTCGATCTTCATGGTCTATACGCACACCTCGATCGTGCGCGTGTTCTTCATCACCGCCGCCTCGTTCGGCGCGCTCAGCCTGTGGGGTTATACCACCCAGCGCGACCTCAGCGGCATGGGCTCGTTCCTGATCATGGGCCTGTTCGGCGTCATCATTGCGAGCCTGGTGAATATCTGGCTCGGCAGCTCGACGCTGCAATTCGTGGTGTCTGTCGTCGGCGTGCTGGTGTTCGCCGGCCTCACCGCCTGGGACACCCAGCGCCTGAAGAGCGAATACATTTACGGCGCCATGGAAGGCGAGGGCATGGAGCGCTCGGCCATCCTGGGGGCGCTGTCGCTCTACCTGAATTTCATCAACCTGTTCACGCTGCTGCTGCAGCTTCTCGGACAGCGCGAGGAGTAATTCCGCCGACCCCCGGATTGCGGGAAAAGGCCCCGGATCCCGGGGCCTTTTCTTTGCCTTGGCCGCGTCCTGCCTGTGACCCGGTCCCGGCCGCGCCCGGCGCGCCGCCCACAGCCCGGCTGGCAAAAGGCAAGCCCAGTCCCTACATTTGCGCCATCGAAAAGCCGGCCCGGCGGTTTCCGGGCATCAGAGAGGATCCTTCCATGTCGGATTTTGACCGGAATGTCGCGGCCACCCGCGGCGGCTATGCCGAGCGGACAGCCGCCATCGATGCGGGTCTGCGCGCCTACATGATCCGTGTCTACAATTACATGGCCGCCGCCGTTGCGCTGACCGGGATGCTTGCCTGGTTCACCTTCAATGCCGCAGTCACCACCGATGCGACCGGGGCCATCGTCGGCCTGACGGGCTTTGGCCAGGCCGTGTTCAGCGGCCCGGCGGTCATTGTGCTGCTGCTGGCGACGCTGGGCCTTGTCTTCTTCATCAGCTTCCGCATCCACAAGCTCGAATTCGGCACGGCGCTCGC
This sequence comes from Pseudorhodoplanes sp., assembly GCA_008933495.1. Lineage (GTDB taxonomy): Bacteria > Pseudomonadota > Alphaproteobacteria > Rhizobiales > Xanthobacteraceae > Pseudorhodoplanes. The sequence goes on along the minus strand of WBUW01000005.1, from coordinate 5,750 downwards.
CCTTTTCATGCTCTATGCCGGCCTGCTCGGCGTGATGCTGTCGTCGGTGTTTCTGGCCTATACCGGCGCCTCGATCACGCGGGTGTTCTTCATCTCCGCCGCCTCGTTCGGCGCGCTCAGCCTGTATGGTTACACGACCCGGCGCGACCTGTCGGCGATCGGCTCTTTCCTGATCATGGGCCTGGTCGGCCTGATCATCGCCGGCATCGTGAACATCTTCCTGAAATCGAGCGGCCTTGAATTCGTCATTTCGGTCGCCGGCGTGCTGGTGTTTGCCGGCATGACGGCGTGGGACACGCAGAAGATCAAGGAAATGTACGACGTCCAGGACGACGGCACGGTCGCCGGGCGCAAGGCCGTAATGGGTGCGCTCCAGCTCTATCTGGACTTCATCAACCTGTTCCTGTTCCTGCTGCGGCTTATCGGCGACCGCCGATAATTCGCAGCCCGGCGCAGTGGAAATCAGTCCGGCGCAGTGGTCCACGCATTCCGGACGCGGTCGCAGTCCCGATTATTACCGAGACCGGATTTCCGATCGTTTTTTCGTTGCAAACCGGCGCCCCGGCCTTGCCGCCGGGGCGTTTTCTTTCGATAGTGACCATAGCGCCGCGAAATCTCTCACAGCTTCATGCAATCCCTCCTGATTCGCCCGGCCACGCTCGAAGACATCGTCCCGATCACCGCGATCTACGCCCATGCGGTCGAATGCGGCACGGCTTCGTTCGAGCTCGAACCGCCCTCGCAGGCCGAAATGTTCGCGCGAATGAAGGCCTTGCTGGATGGTGGTTTTCCCTATCTCGTCGCCGAATCGGACGAGACGATATTGGGCTATGCTTATGCGGCTCTCTACCGCACGCGGCCGGCATACCGGTTCACTCTTGAAGACAGTGTCTATGTTGCGCCGGACATGCACGGGCGCGGTATCGGCCGCAGTCTGCTCGATTGCCTGGTGACCAATTCGGAGCAGCGCGGCTTTCGGCAGATGATCGCGGTGATCGGCGATTCGGCGCAGACCGCCTCGATCGAGCTGCATCGCGCGGTCGGCTTCCGGATCGCGGGAACCTTGTCCAATGTCGGCTTCAAGTTCGGCCGCTGGCTCGACACCGTGCTGATGCAGCGGCAGCTTGGGCACGGCGCGCTCACCAAGCCGTAATGCAGAGGCGCCGCGCTCAGCCGGCGACCACGCTCAGTTTCTTGTCGAGCACGCGCAGCACGCGTTCCAGCTCGTGGCCGCGCCGCACGATCAGGCCGGTCGCCGAAATCACGCTATAGGCGCCCTGGCGACGGGCCTGTCTGGGATTTTTTTCAATGCGGTAGATCGGGTATTCGGCCGCGCGGCGGAAGACCGAAAATACCGCCCGGTCGCGCATGAAATCGATGGCGTAATCGCGCCACTCCCCATCCGCCACCTTGCGTCCGTACAGTCCCAGGATGCGGTCAAGTTCGCACCGATCGAACGTAACTTGGTGATCGGGGGCGCCCGGACGGCTGCCCGGGCTTTCGCCCCCGCGCGGCTGGCTCGGTTCGGTTTCGCCCAAGCTCATGCGGCGCCTCCCATTTGATGACAATCTTATGATTGCCCCGGCGGCGGCGGCCTGCAAGAGCCGAACGCGGCATGGACGGCGGCAGCGCCGGAAGCCGCCAAACTGCGTCAAATTAACCCGGCCGTCCTCACGCGTTCGTTAAAGAAACCATAATAAGGCCCAATTTCGGTCGACCGGCCGCCCCTATGCGATGCGAGAAGGGCAACTCAAGGCCCGGTTCTGAAGAGCGCCGGATTCCTCAGCCCCCCAGCCCCCCGGGGCTCGGATGAACCGGGCCGATCAATTCGCGTAAGGTTCAATCCCCAACGATTCTTCGGGCCGGTTTTCCGGCCCGTTTTTTTGATCGGCCGGTCGGGATTGCCGCAACCGGGCTCGGTGCTCAGTGCATCATCGCAGCGGCAGCCCCGAGAATAGGGCCCGGCTTGTCGTCACTGCCGCGCTGCAGGATCGCGATCACGCTGTCGACGCCGGGAACGGCGATCGTGCTCGCCGGGACCGACCATGTCGCGCTCTTGCCGGACCAGGTGCCGACTTTCGCCCAGTGCCGGCCGACATTGACATAGGTAATATTGCGTCCGCGGTTCTCGCCGCGTCGGATTTCGACGCTCGCCGAACGAGTAACCCCGCATAGCCACAAGTCGGCCGGAGCCGCGCCGCTGTTGCCGTCCGCCACGCTGACCGTGATCGCATCGCCGTCGAGCGCAAGCCGCACCGGCACGGTCATGGCGCCGTCGCGGGTCCTGGCTATCGCCGCCTCGATTTCCTTGCGGTCGCTCCCGACCACGCCGACCACGCCGTTGATGATCGCCTGCGGCGTGTAGACGCCGCTGGTGCCTTGCGAACGTGAATAAGCCCATTGCCGCTTGGTGTGCCGCGGACTGGCCAGCGAGTCTTTCCAGCCGAGATGATCCCAGTAATCGACCGAAAGGCTGAGCGTTATTAGCGATGCATTCTTTGCCAGCTCGCCGAGCAGCCGGTCGGCCGGCGGACAGGAGGAGCAGCCCTGGCTGGTGAAAAGTTCGATTACCGCGACCGGCCGTGTGCCCGATTGCGCGCCCGCCGGTCCCGATACACCGGCCAGAACAACGGCCAGCATCAGCACACGACCGCAACGCATGGCTACACTCCCGTCCCCGCGCGAGCCCCCGCTGGCCGGCAATTCTTAACGCGCGCGGCAATCACTCACTACTCACGTCGCGGTGAACCATCATCACGTTTGCAGGCGAGTCAACAAAAAAGAAACGCGCGGCTCGTCACCGCGCGTTCCAATCTTCGGAGCAGTGCGCGTGCATCACGCCGCAAGATGACGCAGCACGTATTGGAGGATGCCGCCGTTCTTGAAGTATTCGAGCTCGTCGAGCGTATCGATGCGACAGACCAGCGGCACCCGCTTCAGCGTTCCGTCTTCAGCGACAATTTCTGCGATCAGCTTCTGGCGCGGCTTCAGATCGCCGTGCAATCCGCGGATCGTGATCTTCTCGCCGCCCTTCAGGCCGAGGCTTTGCCACGAGGTGCCTTCCTCGAACACCAGCGGCATCACCCCCATGCCGACGAGGTTCGAGCGATGGATGCGTTCGAAGCTCTGGGCAACCACCGCACGGATACCGAGCAGGATGGTGCCCTTGGCCGCCCAATCGCGCGAGGAGCCGGTGCCGTATTCCTTGCCCGCGAACACGACGAGCGGAACCCTTTCCTGCTTGTAGCGCATGGCCGCGTCGTAGATCGGCATCTGCGTCTTGTCGGGATGGTGGATGGTGACGCCGCCTTCGACGCCCGGCACCATCTGGTTCTTGATGCGGATATTGGCGAACGTGCCCCGCATCATCACTTCGTGGTTGCCGCGGCGCGTGCCGTACTGGTTGAAGTCGATCGGCTTGACGTTGCGGTCGATCAGATATTTTCCGGCCGGCGATGTCGGCTTGATCGAACCGGCCGGCGAAATATGGTCGGTGGTGATGGAATCCAGGAAAAGCCCGAGGACCCGCGCATCCACGATATCTTCGAGGAGGCCGGGCTGTCGTTTCATGTCGACGAAATAGGGCGGGTTCTGCACATAGGTCGACTGCGAATCCCAGGCATAGGTGAGGCCGCCCTTCACCGTGATCTTGCGCCAATGCGCATCGCCCTTGAACACATCGGCATATTTCTTGGCGAAGGCCCGCTTGGTGACGGTCTTGCGCACCACGCTTTCGATTTCGCGCGCCGTCGGCCAGATGTCCTTGAGGAAAACGTTCTTGCCTTTCTTGTCGACGCCGATCGGGTCTTTCGAGAGATCGGCCTGCATCGAGCCGGCAATCGCATAGGCAACGACAAGCGGCGGCGAGGCGAGATAGTTCGCGCGCACGTCCGGATTGACGCGGCCCTCGAAGTTGCGGTTGCCGGACAGCACCGCCGCCGCCACCAGGTCGGACTGATTGATGGTCTTGGAGATTTCTTCCGGCAGCGGACCGGAATTGCCGATACAGGTCGTGCAGCCGAAGCCGACCAGATTGAAGCCGAGCGCGTCGAGGTCCTTCTGCAGACCGGAATTGGCGAGATATTCGGCCACCACCTGCGAGCCGGGCGCGAGCGAAGTCTTGACCCAGGGCTTCACCTTGAGCCCTTTCGCCACCGCCTTGCGGGCGAGCAGGCCGGCGCCGATCATGACGCTCGGGTTCGAGGTATTGGTGCACGACGTAATGGCGGCGATGACGACATCGCCATGGCCGAGATCATGCTTGCGGCCCTCGACCGGCACCCGCTTTGCAAGCTCGGCACTTTTCTTGAATTCCTGGTCCATCGCCGCGGCAAACCCGGCCTTGACGCCTTTGAGCGGGACGCGGTCCTGTGGACGCTTGGGGCCGGCGAGCGAAGGCTCGACACTGGCAAGATCGAGCGTGAGCACGTCGGTGAAGACCGGATCGGGGGTCGACTTGGTGCGGAACATGCCCTGCGCCTTGGCATAAGCGGCGACCAGCTTGATGCGGGCGTCGGGGCGCGCGGTATTCTTCAGATAGGCGAGCGTGTCGGCGTCGATCGGGAAAAAGCCGCAGGTGGCGCCGTATTCGGGCGCCATGTTGGCGATCGTAGCGCGGTCGGCGATCGTCAGGCTGGCGAGGCCGGGTCCGAAGAACTCGACAAAGCGCCCGACCACGCCGCGCTGGCGCAGCATCTGGGTCACCGTGAGCACGACGTCGGTGGCGGTGACGCCTTCCTTCCGCTTGCCGGTCAGCCGGAAGCCGATCACCTCCGGCAGCAGCATCGAGAGCGGCTGGCCGAGCATGGCGGCTTCGGCCTCGATGCCGCCGACGCCCCAGCCGAGCACGGACAGGCCGTTGACCATGGTGGTGTGGGAATCGGTGCCGACCAGCGTGTCGGGATAGGCGATCTCGGCATTGACCGGCTTGCCGCCAACATTGACCCTGCCCCTGGCGGTCCACACCGTCTGCGACAGGTATTCGAGGTTGACCTGGTGGCAGATGCCGGTGCCGGGCGGCACGACGCGGAAATTGTCGAACGCCTTCTGCGCCCATTTCAGGAAACGGTAGCGCTCCCCGTTCTGCTTGTATTCCTCGTCGACATTCTTCTTGAACGCCGTGTTGTTGCCGAAATAGTTCACGATCACCGAATGATCGATCACGAGATCGACCGGAACGAGCGGATTGATGCGTTTGGGGTCGCCGCCGAGCAGGTTCATGGCGTCGCGCATGGCGGCAAGATCGACCACCGCCGGCACGCCGGTGAAGTCCTGCATCAGCACGCGCGCCGGCCGGAAGGCGATTTCGCGCTCGGAGGCGCGTGTCTTCAGCCAGGCCGCGACCGCCACGATGTCGTCCTTGGTGACCGAGCGGCCGTCCTCGTTGCGCAGGAGATTTTCCAGGAGCACCTTCATCGAGAAGGGCAGGCGCGATATGCCTTTCAGCCCGTTCTTTTCCGCCACCGGCAAGCTGTAATAGGCATAGGTCTTGGAGCCGACCTTGAGGGTCTTGGCGCAACGGAAGCTGTCGAGCGAGGTCATGGGGGAGGCGATCCTGGGTGCTGCTCTGGTGCGGCCGGTCGGGAGCCGGGCCCGGTCAATTAAGATGTTGTCCGATCTGAACTTTTCCCGAGAACGGGGGGGCGCAAAGCCGCCGGCGCGCGCGCCGCAGGCTGGAGCGCTTATAGGGTCTTTTGCAGCGCTCTGCCATATCGACCAAAGCCGCGCGTTGCCGCCCGCCGCCGCGCCTG
>WBUW01000429.1 GCA_008933495.1 Pseudorhodoplanes sp. | reverse complement strand
GTCTGCGCCAGCCGGCGAAACGCTTCCAGCGGCAGCGCGCGCCCGCGCACGGCCGCAAGCCGCTCCGGCTGCACCGTGGAGATATAATGCTCGGCGATGTGGGTCTGGAACTTGACCGCGTCGGCGCCGGTCGCGGCGGCCTTCTCGATCAGCTCATGCGCGACCTGCTCGTTGCCTTCATGATTGACGCCGATCTCGGCGACGATCCAGGTGCGCTCCAACTTTGCGAAATTCATGCCACGCCCTCCCGCGCGCCGCCCTGCTCCTGCAGCCGCCCGGCCCAGTATTGCGCGACCTCAAAATCCCATTCGTCCCGCAACTGGATCGCCGCGTGCGCGTCGATCACCAGATGGCCGATGCGCCCGCCGATCATGCGCCGGTTCTGTTCGAGATAGCTGCGGCGCACCGCGTAAAGCTTCCCGGCGCCGCGATAAATTTCCTCGCGCTCCAGACGCAGCCCATCGGCCGAGCGCACCGCCACCAGGCCCTTGCCGTTATGCTGATAGAAGATGTCGGTCTCCGGCCGCACGCCAACGACGGTATCGGCCTCGAACAGGTCCAACGTGTCGATCATCATGTCGATCTGGCGCCCGCTGCGGAACGGGCACTCGACATAAAGCACGATCACGGCGTCCGCCTGCGCGTCGTTCATCTCGCCGAGCGCGTGCAGGATCGTGTCCTCGATATGCGTGTTGATGCGCGCGAGCTCCGGCGCGCGCAGGATCGGCATCACGCGGTTGCCGTAGCGCCGGCGCACATGCGCCAGCACGTCCTCGTCCGGCGTGGTCACCGCCACCTGCCGCATATATTCGCTATCCATCGCCGCATCGAGCGTCCAGTCGATGACGGCGCGCCCGCCGAGCGGCTGCAGCGCAATCGAGTCGGCATCGAGCTTGCTGCCGCGCACCGGGATCACGCCCAGCCCCGCCAGCTTGCGCCCCTTGCGCAGCGCGTGCTTGCGCAGGATCTCGCCGCGCGTCGACAGCAGCCGGCCCTCGTTGCGCGTCAGGCTGCGGCCATGCTGCCGGTAATAGAACAGCGGCAGGTTCACGTTGGCGACCTTGTAGCGCTGGATCAGACTCATCCAGATGTCCCAGCCGTCCTGGCAGCGGAAGCTCTCGTCGTAGCCGCCGACCTCGAGCAGGAATTCCCGCCGCGCCATGGTGCAGGCGCCGTGCGCCGGCTGGTCGAACATCTCGACCGACGCGAAGTCGTGGCGGCGCACGATCTCGCTCACGTTGCCGTCGGCATCGGCCATGTAATAGTCGGGAAAGACCAGGCCGAGGCTCTCGTCGCGATCCATGCGCGAGGCCATTACTTCCAGCGCGTGTGGATCGAGCCAGTCGTCCGCATCCAGACGGATGACATAGGTGCCGCGCGCGGCGCGCAGCGCGATGTTGTTGGTGACGTTGAGGCCCTTGTTCTCCTGGAAGACGATGACGACCTTCGGATGGCTGCGATAGCCCTCCATCACCTCGCGCGAATTGTCGGTGGAGCCGTCGTCGATTGCGATCAACTCGAAATCCTGCATGGTCTGGTTCAACACGCTGTCCATGGCCTGCGCCAGGAAGCGACCGTAATTGTGATTGGTCACGTAGACCGAAACGCGTGGAGCCTTGCTCATTGCAATGCGGGCACCCGCCCCCAATCGAGGCTTGCGGTCACTTCCACCGGCATGGAACGCTGGCGCACCATATTATTGCGCGCGAGCACGTCCGGATTGGCGGCGAAGAACTGCGCGATGTCGTCGAGCCGGTAATCCAGCGCCCGGCCCTTCGCCCGCATCGCTTCCAGCAGCGCGCTGATGACCGACAGGTCTTCCGGCGTATCCAGGGTCAGCCGCCAGCCGCGCGCGTGTTCGGGCGCCACGGGACACGAGCCGGTGCGGAACTGGTCGCGGTTTTCCACGATGTAGGTGGTCAGATATTCGGTGCCGTCGCGGTCATGCGCCCGGCGCCAGAGGTCGCCGAGCAGCGCTGCGTCGAACACCTCGATCTCGGTGCCGGACGGCAGCTTCTTCAGGTCGGTGTATTCGAGATTGTGCGCAAGATGATGCGCGACAGCGGCGTCGGCATAGACCGGATCGACCAGGATATCGTCGCCCGTGATCCGCAACATCACATCGGCGGCGCGCCCCTCGACGGCTCCCAGCATGCGGCCGAGCACGTCGAGCACCGGGCCGCGATAGACCTCGACGCCTTCCCGTCGGCCGAGATCGGCGATGGCGTCGTCGTCGGGATCGACCGTCGTGCACAGGATGAAGCCGGTGAGGCTTTGCATCTGCGCGACGCGGCGCAACAGATGCGCCAGCGCGGGCATGCCGGCGATGTCGAGCAGCGCCTTGCCGGGAAGCCGGTTCGAGCGCATGCGCGCGACGATGCAGCCGAACACGCGATTGGGCACGGCGCCGCGATCGACCGGCTCTTCCGCCGCGAACGGCCGCAACAGCTTGCGCCCGAGCAGCTTGTCGAGCTCCACCGGCTCGGCGGCGATGCCGGACACGCGCTTCATCACGAGATCGCCCTCGCCGATGGCGTGGCCGGCCGGCAAGGCCCGCGCCGCCACCCAATGCTTCTTCACCGCCTGCCGGTAATTGCGCTCGGAGGCCGCGAAGCGCTGCGGATCGTCGCCGATCGCGCTTTCCGCGCGGCGGATGTCCGCCACCAGTTTGGCGAACTCGACCGGCTCCAGCGACGAATACCAGTCCACGCCCCTGGCGGCGCGGTCGAAGGTGATGTGCTTCTCGATCACGCGCGCGCCGGCCCCTATCGCCATCAGCGGCAGCGCGTAGGCAAAGGCGTCGTCCCCCACGATGTGATCGGCGTAGCCGATGCGGGCACGCGATCCGAACAGGCTTTGCAGCCATGCCAGGCGCTCAAGCCCGGTATCTTCCAGCGCAGTCGGATAGCTCTGGAATCCGTGCAGCAGCGTGACCGGCGCGGCAAGACCCTCGCAGGCCGAGAGCGCAGCCTCGATCTCGCGCACGGTGCTGCCGCCCACCGCCAGCAGCATCGGCTTGCCGCAGGATGCGGCGGCACGCAGCAGCGGCGTATTGGACAGGTCGGAGGAATGAATTTTGTATCCGGCAATGCCGGCATAGCGCGCGATGGCGAGCGCGTCGAAGCCGAACAGGTCGGCATAGACCC
>WBUW01000428.1 GCA_008933495.1 Pseudorhodoplanes sp. | reverse complement strand
GTTGTACGTTGCGCCCCGAGGGGCGCGCACCTCCCCTGCTCCACAGCTGATCGCACGTCGCGCCGCACTGCGGCGCCGGATCTCGGCCGCCCCTGTCATGGCGGTCACTGTGGAGTTCTCCCATGTTTCAAATGCCCCGGGCGCGCGCTCTCGCGTCCGCAATTCCTGGCGCGCTCCTCTGCGCCGGCCTGCCTCTGTCCGCCATTGCAGCTGAGCCCGCCGCCGAGTTCGCCGTTTCGCCAGCCCAGATGCAGTCTCTGGGCGTCACGGTGCGCAAGTTGGACCAGCCCGCGGCGATCGCCGGCGCTATCAGCGGCAGCGTCACCGTGAAAAAGGTGCGCAGCGGCGGGCAGCCGAGGTCCATGGCCGCCTCCTCAAGGCTGCGGTCGAAGTCGAGCAGCCGGGACTGCACGATCACGGCGACGAAACTCATGGTCAGCGTGGTATGCGCCAGCGCGGTCGTCCAGAAGCCGCGCGCGAAATCGGCCGCGACGAACAGCAGCAACAGCGACAAGCCGATAATGACTTCCGGCATGACGAGCGGCGCATAGATCATCGCCGAGAACGGCAGCCGTCCGCGGAAACGCCCGGCGCGCACGAGCGCCAGGGCGGCGAGCGTGCCGAGCGCCGTCGCCAGCGTTGCCGAGAGGACGGCGACGCGCAGGCTGACGAACGCCGCCTCCAGCATCGCGCTGTCGTCGAGCAGCGCGCGGTACCAGCGCAGCGACCAGCCGCCCCACACCGAAACGAGGCGCGAATCGTTGAACGAATAGATGACGAGGATCGCGATCGGCAGATAGAGGAAGGCAAGCCCGAGCGCGATCGAAACGAGGTTGAAGGACGAAAGTCGGCGCATGGTCATCGTCCGCGCTCCAGGGCCCCGGCCTGCAGGTGCTGATAGATGACGATCGGCACGAGCAGGACGCACAGCAAAAGCATCGCGAGCGCGGAGGCGACCGGCCAATCCTTGTTGCCGAAAAATTCGGTCCACAGCGTCTGTCCGATCATGATCGTCTGCGAACTGCCGAGCAGGTCGGGGATCACGAATTCGCCGACGATCGGGATGAAGCACAAGAGCGACCCGGCCGCGATGCCGGGCCGCGCGAGCGGAACGGTCACCAGCCAGAACGCCTTCCAGCGCGGGCACCCGAGATCGGCGGCCGCTTCGAGCAGGCTTTCGTCCATCTTCTCCAGCACCGCATAGAGCGGCAGCACCATGAACGGCAGATAGGAATAGACGATGCCGATATAGACCGCGGCATCGGAGGCAAGCCAGGTTGCCGGCTCGCCGATGAGCCCGAACGCCAGCAGCACGTCGTTGAGCAGCCCGTCGCGCTGCAGGATATTGATCCAGGCATAGATGCGGATCAGGAACGCGGTCCAGAATGGCAGGATGACCGCCATCAGGAGGAGCGGTTGCAGGCGGCGCGCCACGCGCGCCATGCCGTAGGCGACCGGGAAGGCCGCAACCAGCAGGATCAAAGTGGAGATCAGGCCGACCTGCAGGCTCTTCAGATAGGACGATACATAGAGCGTATCGGAGAAGAGCGTGCGGTAATTGTCGAGCGACAGCGCAGCGAAAAAGGCCTGAATGCCTTCCCATCCCGCCGCCGGATCGAAGACCGGCAGATAGGGCGGCTGCGCAATCGCGGTCTGCGACAGGCTGAGACGGAAGACGATCGCGAACGGCGCCAGAAAGAAAACGCACAGCCACAGATAGGGGATGAGCACGACCAGCCGCTGCCCGGACGTGCGCCGCGATCGCGTCTTCGTGAAACGGGGCGCGCTCATCGGGTCAGCACCAGCGCCGAATCCGGTTCCCAGCGCAGCGCCACATGCGCGCCGGGCGCGACCGGCGCGCCGCCGGTACGGCGGGCATTGGTGACGGTGGCGCGCATGAAGCCGCCGCGATCGAGCTTGATCCGGCAGACCGAGGTATCGCCGAGATAGGCGACATCCACGAGCGTTCCGCTGGCGCTGTTGCAGGCGCCGGGGTCGCTGTCGGACGGGGCGAGCAAGACCTTCTCCGGGCGCACGGCCACGCAGGCGACATCGCCTTTGCGCGCGGATACCTCGTTCGGCGTATGGACCTTGCCGGCCGCGGGGGTATCGACCCAGGTGCCCGACGGCCCCGTCGAATCGATCACGCCTTCAAACAGATTGATTTCGCCGATGAACTCGGCGATCCAGCGCGAATTGGGGTGCTCGTAGATGTCGCGCGGCGGCGCCATCTGGACGATCTGTCCCCGATTCATCACGGCGATGCGGTCGGCCATGCTCATGGCCTCTTCCTGATCGTGCGTGACGACGATGAAGGTCATGCCGAGCCGGCGCTGCAATTCGCGCAGCTCGAACTGCATTTCGGAGCGAAGCTTCTTGTCGAGCGCGGCCAACGGCTCGTCGAGCAGAAAGACTTCCGGACGCTTGACCAGCGCGCGGGCCAGCGCCACGCGCTGGCGCTGGCCGCCCGACAATTGCGCCGGCTTGCGCATTTCGAGCCCGGCCAGGCGCAGCGACGCGAGCATGTCGGCGACGCGCGCGCGCAACTCGGCAGCCGGCATGGCCTCCTGCCGCAGCCCGAAGGCCACGTTTCCCTCGACCGTGAGATGGGGAAACAGCGCATAGTTCTGGAACATCATGTTGACGGCGCGGCGGTGCGGCGGCACGTCGGTGATGTCCTCGCCGTCGAGCAGGACGCGGCCTTCGTCCGGGCGCTCGAAGCCGGCGAGCATGCGCAACAGCGTGGTTTTGCCGCAGCCGGACGGTCCGAGCAGCGCGCAGAACTCCCCGCGCGCGATGTCGAGCGAAACCGAATCGACCGCGGTGACGGCGCCGAATCGTTTCGAGACCGAAGCCAGGCGAACGCGCGGCGGCGGCCGCCCCGGCGTAGCGCTTTCGGTGTCGGCAGGCCCGCTGTCCGGCATGGATCCCCCGCTGTCGGCCGGCCGCGTCATCGCGGCGGCGACACGCTAATCGCGGGGGGCAGCGGGCTCAAGCCGCCCGGTTGTGGAGAAGTGCGGAAGACGGCTCATACCACCGGCGCCAATTTCCGACCGGTCACGCGCGAGCCTGACCCGCGCATCCGTCGCAAAAAAGAAGAGTCGTCTCAAGATGATGGATTGCCGGGTCAAGCCCGGCAATGACAGTGCGGACA
>WBUW01000427.1 GCA_008933495.1 Pseudorhodoplanes sp. | reverse complement strand
CAACCGCATCGCGCTCGCGCGCCACGGCATCGCCGACCAGATGGCGCAGATCAACAAGAGCGCGGTGAAGCTCGCCCGCGAGGCCTCCGCCGGGCGCGCGTGGGTCGCCGGCGCCGTCGGCCCGACCAACCGCACCGCGTCGATTTCCCCCGACGTCAACAATCCGGGCTTCCGCGCGGTCAGCTTTGATGAGTTGAAGACCGCCTACGGCGAACAAGCCGCCGCGCTGCTGGAAGGCGGCGTCGACATCCTGCTGCTGGAGACGATTTTCGACACCCTCAACGCCAAGGCGGCGCTCTATGCCATCGCCGAACTCGCGGAGGCACGGGGCGCGAAAATCCCGGTGATGATTTCCGGCACGATCACCGACCTTTCGGGGCGCATGCTGTCGGGCCAGACCCCGGAAGCGTTCTGGAATTCGGTGCGCCATGCGGCGCCGCTTACGGTCGGACTCAATTGCGCGCTCGGCGCCAGGGAGATGCGCGCACATATGGCGGAAATTTCGCGCATCGCCGACACGTTGACCTGCGCCTATCCCAATGCCGGGCTGCCCAATGAATTCGGCCTCTATGACGAGAGCCCGGAATACATGGCCGGCCTGCTCGGGGAATTCGCGAGCGCCGGCCTCGTCAATGTCGTCGGCGGATGCTGCGGCACGACGCCCGACCACCTGCGCGCGATCGCGGCCGCGGTCGCCGGCAAGGCGCCGCGCCGGCCGCCTGCGATCAAGTCCATGCTGCGGCTCTCCGGGCTCGAGCCATTCACGCTGACGCCGGAAATCCCGTTCGTCAATGTCGGCGAGCGCACCAACGTCACCGGCTCCGCCAAGTTCCGCAAGCTGATCACGGCGGGCGATTATGCGGCCGCGCTCGCGGTCGCGCGCGAGCAGGTGGCGAACGGCGCCCAGGTCATCGACGTCAATATGGACGAAGGCCTGCTCGATTCGCAGGCGGCGATGACGACCTTCCTCAACCTGATCGCGGCCGAGCCCGACATTGCGCGGGTGCCGGTGATGATCGATTCCTCGAAATTCGAGGTGATCGAAGCCGGGCTCAAATGCGTGCAGGGCAAGGCGGTGGTCAATTCGATCTCGCTCAAGGAAGGCGAGGCGGCTTTTGTCGCGCAGGCGCGTACCGTGCGCCGCTATGGCGCCGCGGTCGTGGTCATGGCCTTCGACGAACAGGGCCAGGCCGACACCTTCGAGCGCAAGACCCGGATCTGCAAGCGCGCCTACGACATTCTCGTCAACAAGGTCGGCTTCCCGCCCGAGGACATCATTTTCGATCCGAACATTTTCGCGGTCGCGACCGGCATCGAGGAGCACAACAATTACGGCGTCGCCTTCATCGAGGCGGTGCGCTGGATCCGGCAGAACCTGCCGCACGCGCATGTCTCGGGCGGCGTTTCCAACCTGTCATTCTCGTTCCGCGGCAATGAGGCGGTGCGCGAGGCCATGCACTCGGTGTTCCTCTATCACGCGATTCATGCCGGCATGGATATGGGCATCGTCAATGCCGGCCAGATGGCGGTCTATGACGATCTCGACCCGGAACTGCGCACGGCCTGCGAGGACGTGGTGCTCAACCGCCGCGTCGACGCGGCCGAGCGCCTGCTCGACATCGCCAGGCGCTTCCAGGGCAAGGGGCGCGAGAGGTCGGAAGCCGATCTCGCCTGGCGCGAGTGGCCGGTCGGCAAGCGACTCGCACACGCGCTCGTGCACGGCATCACCGACTTCATCGTGCAAGACACCGAAGAGGCGCGCCATGCCGCCAAGCGTCCGCTCGACGTGATCGAGGGCCCGCTGATGGACGGCATGAACGTGGTCGGCGACCTGTTCGGGTCGGGCAAGATGTTCCTGCCGCAGGTGGTGAAGTCCGCGCGCGTGATGAAGCAGGCGGTCGCCTATCTGATGCCGTTCATGGAGGTGGAGAAGGCGGCCAACGACAAGGGCCAAAGCCATTCCAACGGCAAGGTGCTGCTCGCCACCGTCAAGGGCGACGTGCACGACATCGGCAAGAACATCGTCGGCGTCGTGCTCCAGTGCAACAATTACGAGGTCATCGATCTCGGCGTCATGGTGCCGGCCGCCAAAATCCTCGAAACCGCCAGGAGCGAGCAGGTCGACATTGTCGGCCTGTCCGGCCTGATCACGCCTTCGCTCGACGAGATGTGCCATGTGGCGGCGGAGATGGAGCGCCAGCAGCTCGATCTGCCGCTCTTGATCGGCGGCGCAACCACGAGCCGCGTGCATACGGCGGTGAAAATCCATCCCAATTACCGCAACGGCCAGGCGGTCTATGTCACCGACGCAAGCCGCGCCGTCGGCGTCACCTCCGCGCTGATGTCGCGCGACCAGCGTCCCGCCTATATCGCCGAGGTGCGCGAGGAATATGCGCGCATCGCCGAGGCGCACGCGCGCGCGCAGGACGACAAGAAGCGGCTGTCGCTCTCGGATGCGCGCGCCAACGCGCTCATGCTCGACTGGGCGAATTACCTGCCGCCCAGGCCGCAATTCCTCGGCACGAAGATCCTCGCCGATTATCCGCTCGCCGAACTCGTGCCCTATATCGACTGGACGCCATTCTTCTCGACCTGGGAATTGCTCGGCACCTTCCCGGCCATTCTCGACGACGCCAAGTTCGGCCCCGCCGCGCGCGCGCTCTACGACGATGCCCAGAAGATGCTCGCCACGATCGTGCGCGAAGGCTGGTTCAGGGCGGCCGGGCTGGTCGGCTTCTGGCCGGCGGCATCGGAGGGTGACGATATCGTCGTGTTCGACGCGGCGCGCGCGCGTCCGGTCGCGACGCTGCATACGCTGCGCCAGCAGCTTGCGCGCCGCGAGGGCCGCGCCAATCTCGCGCTCGCCGATTTCATCGCCCCGCGCACGAGCGGATGCGCCGATCATATCGGCGCCTTCGTCGTCACCACCGGCATCGGCGAGGACGCGGTCGCCGACCGCTTCAAGCATGCCAACGACGATTATTCCGCGATCATGATCAAGGCGCTGGCCGACCGGCTGGCGGAAGCTTTCGCCGAGCGCCTGCACGAGCGCGTGCGCAAGGAATTCTGGAGCTATGCCGCCGGCGAGGCGCTTACGTCCGCCGAGCTGATCGGCGAGAAGTATCGCGGCATCCGCCCCGCCCCCGGCTATCCCGCCCAGCCCGACCAC
>WBUW01000426.1 GCA_008933495.1 Pseudorhodoplanes sp. | reverse complement strand
CGAGAAGCTGATCGCTTTCTTCAACGGCAAAGGGCTTGCCCGCTTCGAGACCGAAACGGGGCTCGTCGGCGGCGCCTGCTATGACGCGCACAAGGTCGCCATCACCGAAGCCACGATGGCAAGGGCGCAGGCCGCCGACGCGGTGCTGTTCGGGGCGGTGGGCGGACCGAAATGGGACGGCGTGCCCTATGACCTGCGCCCGGAGGCCGGGCTGCTGCGCCTGCGCAAGGAGCTCCAGCTTTACGCCAATCTGCGCCCGGCGGTGACCTATCCGGCGCTCGCCGACGCCTCCTCGCTCAAGCGCGAGCTGGTCGAGGGCCTCGACATCATGATCCTGCGCGAACTGACCGGCGGGGTCTATTTCGGCGAGCCCAAGACCATCACCGATCTCGGCAACGGCCAGAAGCGGGCGATCGACACCCAGGTCTACGACAGCTACGAAATCGAGCGCATCGCGCGCCTGGCCTTCGAACTGGCGCGCAAGCGCCGCAACAAGGTGACCTCGATGGAGAAGCGCAACGTCATGAAGACCGGCGTGCTCTGGAACGAGGTCGTCACCCAGGTGCACCAGCGCGAGTTCAGGGACGTGCAGCTCGAACACATGCTGGCGGATGCCGGCGGCATGCAGCTCGTGCGCAATCCCAAGCAGTTCGATGTCATCGTCACCGACAACCTGTTCGGCGACATGCTCTCCGACGTTGCCGCCATGCTCACCGGCTCGCTCGGCATGCTGGCGTCGGCGTCGCTCGGCGAGGTCAATCCCGGGACCCGCACGCGCAAGGCGCTGTACGAGCCGGTGCACGGCTCCGCCCCCGACATCGCCGGCAAGGGGCTCGCCAATCCGATCGCCATGATCGCCTCGTTCGGCATGGCGCTGCGCTATTCCTTCGACATGGGCAAGCAGGCCGACCTGCTGGAAGCCGCGATCGCCGCCGCGCTCGCGCGCGGCCTGCGCACCGCCGACATCGCGCAGGGCGGCAACTCGGTCGGTACCGCGGAGATGGGCGATGCGATCGTCACCGAGATGGCGTTGCAGCTCGAACGCGCCCGATAGGCGGCGCGCCGCCGCGGCGGCCCGGCGCATCGCGCCGTGACCGCGGCCTGGATCAAGTTCCTGATCTGCGCCGGCATCATCACCGTTGCCGGGGCGGCGCTCACGCGTTACGGCGATTTGATCGCCAGGCGCACCGGCCTGTCGCGCAACTGGATCGGTCTTGCGCTGCTGGCCACGGCGACCTCGCTTCCGGAACTGTTCACCGGAATCAGCGCGGTGACGATCGTCAACGCGCCCAACATTGCGGTCGGCGATGCGCTCGGGAGCTGCGTTTTCAATCTTGCGATGTTCGTGGTTCTCGACCTGATGCATCGGCAGGAGCCGATGTACGGCCGCGTCGATCAAGCCCACATCCTCACCGCCGGCTTCGGCATTATTCTGATCGGCTTTGTCGGCGCATCCCTGCTGCTCTGGCGTGACGGGCCGGCGGCCGGCTTTCGCCATATCGGCGCCTACACGCCGATTATCATGGTGCTTTATTTCGTCGCCATGCGCGCGGCGTTCGTCTATCAGCAGCGCATCGCGCACATCGCCGAGGCGGCGGACGCTTACCCGCATGTCACTCTGCCGGGCGCGATCGCGCGCTATTTGGCGGCTGCGATCTGCATCGCCGCCGCCGGCACCTGGCTGCCGTTTATCGGCGTCGAGCTGGCCGACGTCATGGGCTGGCGCACCACCTTCGTCGGAACGCTGTTCATTGCGGCGGCTACCTCATTGCCGGAAGTGGTGGTGACGATCAGCGCATTGCGGCTCGGGGCGCTCGACATGGCGATGGCCAATCTTTTGGGCAGCAACTTGTTCAACGTCGTCGTCATCGCGATCGACGACATCGCCTATCTGCGCGGCCCGCTGCTCTCCTCGGTCTCGCCGGTGCACGGCATCACCGCCTTCGCGGCAACGATCATGTCCGGCATCGTGATCGTCGCGCTGCTCTATCGGCCGGTCACGCGCCTGCGCGGGACGATCGGGTGGATCAGCCTGTCGCTGCTGCTCGTCTATTTGTTAAGCTCGTATGCTATTTTCCTGCACGGTCACTGACCGCCGGGTTGCGATGGATCAATTGCGCGGCGCATGAAACGTCGGATAAATAATTCAACAGCGCGCGGAAGTAACGCGAGCGCGAGAGGGGCGGAGGGTGTTAATGCAAAAATTACTGATACCGTTCGACGGCTCGGACAATGCCGCGCGCGCGCTCGATTATGCGTTGCGCCTGGCCAAGCGCACACCGACGCAATTGCACGTCGTCACGGTGCATCCCGAATCGGTCGTTTACGGCGAAATCCAGGTCTATGTCTCGAAGGAGAAGATGGACGAGCTGCAGCGAAAGCATTGCGAGGACATTCTGCAATCAGCCCTCGACGCCGCGCGCGCGGCGGGCGTGCCGGTTACAAGCGAAATTCTGACTGGCGACACGGCCGCCGCGATCGTTGCGCGCGCCGAAGCGCTCGGCTGCGACAGCATCGTCATGGGGACCCGGGGCATGGGAGCTGTTGGCAATCTTGTGATGGGTTCGGTCGCGACCAAGGTCGTGCATCTCACCAAATTGCCGGTCACGCTCGTCAAATAGAGCATGATCCCGAAAAGTGTGCAGCGGTTTTCGGAAAAGATCAGGCTCAAACAGGGCATGATCCCGAAAAGTGTGTAGCGGCTTTCGGAAAAGATCAGGCTCATACCAAGCGTGTTTGATCTCGACCTGTCCGCACTGTCATTGCCGGGCTTGACCCGGCAATCCATCATCTTGAGACGACTCTTCTTTTTTGCGACGGATGCGCGGGTCAGGCTCGCGCGTGACCGGTCGGAAATTGGCGCCGGTGGTATCAAACAAATAGAGCATGATCCCGAAAAGTGTGCAGCGGTTTTCGGAAAAGATCAGGCTCAAACAAATAGAGCATGATCCCGAAAAGTGTGCAGCGGTTTTCGGAAAAGATCATGCTCAAACAAAGAGCTGAAGCGGAATGTCGTTTCGAGGAAAAATCATCCCGCTTTGGTCTCCCGGGCGCGCCGGCGGCGGACGGACGTTTGCCGCTTTCATTCGCGCGCTCAGCGCGGCCGGCGGCGCGCGATAAAATCTTGCAGGTGTTGAAATGCGAAACGCCCGGTTCGGCGCCAGATCGCGCGAAAAACAAT
>WBUW01000425.1 GCA_008933495.1 Pseudorhodoplanes sp. | reverse complement strand
GTGCTGTTCTGCGCGGCGCGCATTGACGATGCGGCGATCCCGCTGGTGCGCCGGTTGATCGCCGACTATCCGTGGATCGACGCGCGCCTGCTCGTCGGCGACGAGCGCATCAGCGCCAACCCGAAACTCAACAACATGTTCAAGGGCTGGCGCGAGGCCGCGCACGATTACGTCGTGTTCGCCGACAGCAACGTGCTGATGCCGCGCGATTATGTCCAGCGCCTGCTGGAGAAGTTCGATGGCGAGACCGGGCTTGTCTGCTCGCCGCCGGCCGGCTCCCGTCCCGGCAATTTCTGGGCCGAGGTCGAGTGCGCCTTCCTCAACGGCTATCAGGCGCGCTGGCAGGTCATCGCCGATGCGATCGGGCTCGGCTTCGCGCAGGGCAAGACCATGATGTGGCGGCGCGCCGACCTCGTGGCTGCCGGCGGCCTCCGCAGGCTCGGCTGCGAGCTCGCCGAGGACGCCGCCTCGACCAAGGTGGTGCGCGCCATGGGCAAGGTCGTGCGGCTGGTCGATGCCCCCTTCCCGCAGCCGCTCGGCCGGCGCAGCCTCGCCGATGTCTGGAGGCGCCAGGCGCGCTGGGCGCAGTTGCGGCGCGCCAGCTTCCTTCATTATTTCCTGCCCGAAATCTTAAGCGGCGCGCTGGTGCCGCTCGCGGCCGCCGGCTTCCTCGCCTATGCCTGCGATCTCAATGCCGCGCTCGTGCTCGGCGGCCTTGCCGCGCTCTGGTACGGGGCGGAAGGCCTGCTCGCAATCGCCGCCGGCTGGCCGCTGTCGCCGCGCACGCTGGCCGCCGCCGTGCTGCGCGACCTGATGATCCCCGCGCTCTGGATCAATGCCTTCCTCGACGACGATTTCGTCTGGCGCGGCAACGCCATGACCACCACCCCCGACGACGCCCCGGCCCGGCACCTGTCCTAGCGTCTCATCAAATTTGCATTGAAGCGCATTCTCTCTCCGTTCATTCCCGCGCAAGCGGGAAACCAGGCAATCAAGCGCTGGGTCCCCGCATTCGCGGAGACGAGCGGAAATGCAGCCGGTTCAGCCTCAGCGGATCAGACCCTAGATAAACAGCAGCACGATCGAGAGCACGATCAGCGCCGCGAACGCATGGTTCACGATGCGGCGCGCCCGATCCGAATTCAGCCAGCGGCCGATCGCCACCCCGAACAGGCAATAGACCACGAGCGAGGGCAGCGTGAGCGCGGTGAACACGGCGACGATGGTCGTAAGCTCGCGCACGACATCCCCGCCCGGCGTCATGAAGGCGGCGTTCACGCCGGCCGCGAAGGTGAGCCCCTTGACGTTCACCCACTGGAACAGCAGCGCCTCGCCGAAGCGGATCGGGCGGGCGCGGGCAGTGCCGTCGCCGCCGGGCGCCGAGGCGGTCGCGATGCGCCAGGCGAGATAAAAGAGATAGACCGCGCCGGCGACGCGCAGCGCGCCATGCAGTTGCGGATAACGCGCGAAAAGCTGCGACAGGCCGAGCCCGAAGGCGATCAGCAGGATGCTAAAGCCGGCCACCACGCCCAGGATATGCGGCCAGGTCCGCATGAGCCCGAACGACTGGCCGGACGCCGTCACCATGATGTTGTTGGGGCCGGGCGTCCAGGCGCCGGCGAATGCGAACAGGAACAGCGGGACGAATGGGTCGGGCATCGGCGGACCTGCGGACCGGACTTGACCTGGCGTGCGATCTTTTCCTTAACATGCGCCCCGCCCCGGTCCGCCCCGGTCCCGTGCAGCCGGGGCATCCGGCGGCGGCATAGGTGCGGGCTGCACCGGACCGCGCGCCGGGCCGGGCAGAAATTTCGGGCAACGACAAGAGGAACATCCCATGGATTTCGGACTATCCGGCCGCACCGCCATTGTCTGCGCGTCAAGCCGCGGCTTGGGTTATGGCTGCGCCAAGGCGCTGGCGCAGGAAGGCTGCACGGTCGTGATCAACGGCCGCGATGAGGCGCGCCTCGCGGCGGCCGCGGCCGAACTCGCCCCGCTCGCCGAAAAGGCCGGCGGACGCATCGTGCCGGTGGCGGCCGACGTCGCCACCCCCGCCGGCCAGAAGGCGCTGTTCGCCGCCTGTCCGGAGCCCGACATCCTGGTCAACAACAATGCCGGCCCCCCGTTCCGCGATTTCCGCGAACTGGCGCGCGACAAAATCATCGAGGGCGTGATCGCCAACATGGTGGTCGCCATCGAGCTGATCCAGAAGGCGATCGACCCGATGATCGACAAAAAGTTCGGCCGCATCGTCAATATCACCTCCGGCACCGTGAAGATGCCGCTCGTAGGTCTCGATCTGTCCTCGGGCGCGCGCGCCGGCTTGACCGGCTTTCTCGCCGGCGTCGCGCGCTCGGTCGCCGCGCATAACGTGACGATCAATTTCCTGCTGCCCGGCACGTTCGAGACCGACCGGCTGCGCGCCAACATCGAGGCCAACGCCAAGAAGCAGAACATCAGCGTCGCCCAGTCGCACCAGAACCGCATCGATAGCGTGCCGGCCAGGCGCTTCGGCACGGCCGACGAATTCGGCGCCGCCTGCGCCTTCCTGTGCAGCGCGCAGGCCGGCTACATCACCGGGCAGAACCTGCTGATCGACGGCGGCGTGTTCCCCGGCGCGTTTTGAGATCGTGCCCCGGACCGGGTGCGAGACGGTCTCCTTTCTGCGGCGCACGTTGCGCGCTGCGCCGCGCCCGCGACAACAAGGATGCGTCCGATGACCGATAAAGTCGCCCTTGTCACCGGCGCCGCGCGCGGCATCGGGCTTGCCACGACCAGGCGCTTTCTCGCCGACGGCTATCGCGTGGCGCTGCTCGACATCGACGCGGAGACGCTCGCGCGCGCGCACGCCGGCCTGGCGCGGACCGGGGAGACGCTCACCCTCGCCTGCGACGTTGCCGATGAGAAAGGCGTGGCCGAGGCGGTGGCCGCAATCGACAGCGCCTTCGGCCGGCTCGACGCGCTGGTCAACAATGCCGGCATCGCGGTGTTCAAGCCGCTGCTCGACACCACTTGCGCCGAATGGCAGCGCACGCTCGCGGTCAATCTCACCGGACCGTTCCTGTGCGTGCAAGCGGCGGCCCCGGTGATGGCGCGCGGCGGCGGCGGCGCCATCGTCAACATCACCTCGATCTCGGGCCTGCGCGCCTCGACGCTGCGGGTGGCTTACGGCACGAGCAAGGCCGCGCTTTCGCATCTGACCCGCCAGCAGGCGGCCGAGCTGGCCGCGCTCAATATCCGCGTCAATGCGGTGGCGCCGGGGCCGGTCGAC
>WBUW01000424.1 GCA_008933495.1 Pseudorhodoplanes sp. | reverse complement strand
CCAGGCAGGCGCAGGACGATTTCTACAGGGACGAGGAGGCGCTCGCGCTCGACTATGCCGAGGCGGTCAATGCCGAGATCAAGGACCTGTTCGCGGCCGGCGCCGACATCGTGCAGATCGACGAGCCCTGGATGCAGCAGCATCCCGACAAGGCGCGGCAATACGGCATCAGGGCGCTCAACCGGGCGGTTGCCGGCGCCCAGGGCACGATCGCCGTGCATCTGTGCTTCGGCTATGCCGCGGTCGTGCATGACAAGCCGACCGGCTATTCTTTCCTGGCCGAGCTCGAAGGCTCCGATGTGCACCAGGTCTCCATTGAAGCCGCGCAGCCGAGGCTCGATCTGTCCGTGCTGAGGGCGTTGCCCTCGAAGACCGTCATTCTCGGCGTTATCGATCTTTCCGACATGACGGTCGAGACCCCGCAGACTGTTGCCGCCCGCCTGCGCGCGGCCTTCGACCATGTGCCGCCGGAGCGCATCGTGGTGGCGCCCGATTGCGGCATGAAGTATCTGCCGCGCGCGGTGGCGTTCGGCAAGATGAAGGCCATGGTGGACGGCACGAAGATCGTGCGCGATGCGCTGACGCGCGCCTGAGCAGCGATGGCCATCGATCCGCAAAAACTGCGCGCGCTCGCCATTCCCGATGTCGCGCAGCGCTACACGGAACGGGACGCCATCCTGTATGCGCTCGGCGTCGGCCTCGGCCACGATCCGCTCGACGGGCGGCAATTGCGCTTCGTGTACGAGAAAGACCTGCAGGTGCTGCCGACCTTCGCCGTCGCGCTCGCGGCCTCGCCGTTCCTGTTGCGCGATCCCGCGGCCGGCATCGATTTCCAAAAGGTGGTGCACGGCGAGCAGGGCCTGGTGCTGCATCGCCCGCTCGCGCCGCGCGGCCATGTCGTCGGCCGGCAGCGCATCGTGGATGTCGTCGACAAGGGCGCCGGCAAGGGGGCGCTGCTTTACACCGAACGCGTGCTCGCCGACGCCGACAGCGGCGAGACCATCGCCACCCTGACGCAGACCATCTTCTGCCGCGGCGACGGCGGCTTCGGTGGGGAGCCGCGCGCGACGCCTGCTCCGCATCCGCTGCCCGACCGCGCCCCCGACCTCGTCTGCGATCTTGCGACCCGGCCCGAGACGGCGCTGATCTACCGGCTCTCGGGCGATCTCAATCCGCTCCATGCCGATCCGGCCTTCGCGCGCGGCGCGGGCTTCGAACGCCCGATCCTGCACGGGCTTGCGACCTTCGGGGTATGCGGGCACGCGATCCTGCGCACGCTGTGCGGCTACGAGCCGATGCGGCTGCGCGCGATCGCCGGCCGCTTTTCGGCCCCGGTCTTTCCGGGCGAGACCATCCGCACCGAAATCTGGCGCGCGGGCGGGAGTGTGAGCTTTCGTGCGCGCGTCATCGGGCGTGATATCGTCGCCCTGAACCATGGCCGGGCCGAGGTGGTGTGAGTGAGCGGGCAGATTGAGGATTTAAGCGATGGCGGCGAAATTGCCGCCATCCGCGAAGCGGTACGCGCGCTGTGCGCGGATTTCCCGGGCGAGTACTGGCGCGAATGCGACCGCGCGCGCGCCTATCCGGCCGCCTTCGTCGATGCGCTGACCAGGGCCGGCTTCCTCGCCGCCCTGATCCCGGAAGCCTATGGCGGCTCGGGCCTGAGCATGCGCGCGGCCGCCGCGATCATGGAGGAAATCCATGCCGACGGCTGCAACGGCGCCGCCTGCCATGCCCAGATGTACACCATGGGCACGCTGTTGCGGCACGGCAGCGAGGCGCAGAAGCAGGCCTATCTGCCGGCCATCGCGCGCGGCGAATTGCGGCTGCAGGCGTTCGGGGTCACCGAGCCGACCTCGGGCACCGACACGCTCAGCCTGCGCACGACCGCGGCGCGCGCCGGCGACGCCTACATCGTCAACGGCCAGAAAATCTGGACCTCACGCGCCGAATATTCCGACCTCATGCTGCTGCTCGCGCGCACCACGCCGCGCGAGCACGTAACGCGGCGCACCGACGGGCTTTCGGTGTTCCTGGTCGACATGCGCGCGGCCAAGGACAAGGGGCTCACCATCCGCCCGATCCGTACCATGATGAACCACGCCACGACCGAGGTGTTCTTCGACAATATGCGCGTGCCGGCGGCGAACCTGATCGGGGAGGAAGGCAAGGGCTTTCGCTACATCCTGTCCGGCATGAACGCCGAGCGCATCCTGATCGCCGCCGAGTGCATCGGCGACGCCAAGTGGTTCATCGACAGGGCCGCTTCCTATGCAAAGGAACGCGTGCTGTTCGGCCGCCCGATCGGCCAGAACCAGGGCGTGCAGTTTCCGATCGCGCGCGCCTATGCGCAGATGCGCGCCGCCGAACTCATGGTGCAGGAAGCCGCGCGCAAATACGAAGCCGGCGCCGATAGCGGGGCGGAAGCCAATATGGCCAAACTGCTCGCCGCCGACGCCTCATGGGCGGCCGCCGACATGTGCGTGCAGACCCACGGCGGCTTCGGCTTCGCCGAGGAATACGACGTCGAGCGCAAGTTCCGCGAGACCCGGCTCTACCAGGTGGCGCCGATCTCGACCAATCTGATCCTGTCGTATCTCGCCGAACACGTGCTCGGCCTGCCGCGGTCGTACTAGCATGATTGAACGCTGTCGCGTTGTCTTCTACCTCTCCCCGTTTGCGGGGAGAGGTCGGCGCGCGCAGCGCGCCGGGTGAGGGGGCCTCGACGGATGCGTGCCGCCAATTCTTTCAGGACCGCCCGGTCGCGCGCTCTGCGGCGCCATTCGACTGAGGCCGAGAAGCGCCTCTGGAACCGGCTCCGGTCGCGCTTGCTCGAGGGTTACAAGTTCGTTCGCCAGGAGCCGATAGGCGCGTACACGGCAGATTTTGTATGCCGGGAGCGCAGGCTTGTCGTCGAGCTGGATGGCGGACAGCATTCCGAAAATCCCCACGACCGACAGCGCGACGCCTGGTTTGCGAGTCGCAATTATCGTGCTCTCCGGTTCTGGAACAATGATGTCATGCACAATATGAACGGCGTTCTCGAACGGATCGTGGTCGAATTGCGCGCTGAAGCGGCCCCTCACCCGCCCGCCATCGCTTCGCTCGGCAGGCGACCTCTCCCCGCAAGCGGGGAGAGGTAAAGCATGCTCCCGCTCTCCGGCCTTCTCGTGGTCTCGCTCGAACAGGCGGTGGCGGCGCCGACCTGCACCTGCCGCATGGCCGATGCCGGCGCGCGCGTGATCAAGGTCGAGCGCCCGGAGGGCGATTTCGCGCGCGGCTATG
>WBUW01000423.1 GCA_008933495.1 Pseudorhodoplanes sp. | reverse complement strand
TTGTGCGCGCGCCCCGAGGGGATCATCGGGAAGCAGTTTTCCTTCTGATCGACCATGCAATCGAACAGCACCGGCTTGTCGATCGAGATCATCTCCTTGATCGCCTCGTCGAGATCACCGGGCTTCTGGCAGCGGATGCCGTGCGCATGCATGGCGTCGGCGAGCTTGACGAAATCCGGCAGCGCTTCCGAATAGCTTTCCGAATAGCGGTTGCCGTGCAGCAATTCCTGCCACTGCCGCACCATGCCCATATACTGGTTGTTGAGGATGAAAATCTTGATCGGCAGCCGGTATTGCACGGCGGTCGAAAGCTCCTGCATGGTCATCTGCACCGAAGCCTCGCCCGCGATGTCGATGACGAGCGATTTCGGATGCGCCATCTGCACGCCGACCGCCGCCGGCAGGCCATAGCCCATGGTGCCGAGCCCGCCCGACGTCATCCAGCGGTTCGGTTCCTGGAAGGGGAAGAATTGCGCCGCCCACATCTGGTGCTGGCCGACCTCGGTCGTGATATAGACGTCCTTGTCCTTGGTCGCTTCATACAGCCGCTGGATTGCGTATTGCGGTTTGATGACATCGCTCGAATTGCGGTAATTGAGCGACTTGCGCGCGCGCCATTTGTCGATCTGCGCCCACCACTCCTTGAGCGCCTTCTGGTCCGCCTTGGCGCCGGCCGCACGCCATAGCCGCGTCATGTCCTCGATCACATGACCGCAGTCGCCGACAATGCCGATATCGGCCTTGACGTTCTTGTTGATCGATGACGGATCGATATCGACGTGGATCTTGCGCGAGCCCGGCGAGAAGGCATCAAGGCGGCCGGTGATGCGGTCGTCGAAGCGCGCACCGATGCAGATCATCACGTCGCAACCGTGCATGGCCATGTTGGCTTCATAGGTGCCGTGCATGCCGAGCATCCCGAGCCATTGCGGACTGGCGGCCGGAAACGCCCCGAGCCCCATCAGCGTCGAGGTGATCGGGAAGCCGGTCAGCTTCACCAGCTCGCGCAGCAGGTGACTTGCCTCGCTGCCGGAATTGACGACGCCGCCGCCGGTATAGAAGACCGGACGCTTGGCGCGGCTCATCAGCTCGACCGCCGCCTTGATCTTCTCGATGTCGCCCTTGAGCTTCGGCGTGTAGGTCTTGTGCTTGATGTTCTGAGGGCCGACATAGGTGCCCTTTGCGAACTGGATGTCCTTGGGGATGTCGACCACGACCGGCCCCGGCCGGCCATTGGCGGCGACGAAGAACGCCTCGTGCAGCACGCGCGGCAGATCGGCGATGTTCTTGACCAGATAATTGTGCTTGGTGCACGGGCGCGTAATGCCGACCGTATCGCATTCCTGGAACGCGTCGTTGCCGATCAGGTGGGTCGGCACCTGGCCGGTGATGCACACGAGCGGGATCGAATCCATCAGCGCATCGGTCAGCCCGGTGACCGCGTTGGTCGCGCCCGGCCCCGACGTCACCAGCACGCAGCCGACCTTGCCGGTCGAGCGCGCATAGCCCTCGGCGGCGTGCACCGCGCCCTGCTCGTGGCGCACGAGAATGTGGCGGACCTTCTCCTGCTGGAACAAGGCGTCATAGATCGGCAGCACCGCGCCGCCCGGATAGCCGAATATGTGCCGCACACCCTGATCGGCGAGCGCCTCGATGACCATCTCGGCACCGGTCATCTCTCTCGTCATGGTCTTGCTCCTGCTGAACGCGTTGGTCGTTTCGCTCGGGTCCGGACTGGATTGTGGAATCAAAAAGGGCCGCGAAGGCCCCGGACAGCGCACCGCGACTGCGGGTGGATTATCCACCCCAGGCGGCGCGCCGTCTTACGATGAGAATAATTATATTGCGCGACATGCGTCTACCCGGAACGAAGGTTGCGCGGACCATAAAGGCTGCCCCGCCCGGGGTCAAGCGGCGAAGACGCCGCCCAGGAACGCCTCGCAAGGCCCAGGAACGCCTCGCAAGGCCCAAGAACGCCTCGCGCAAGGCCTCAGGCCCGCCCCGGCGGTTCCGTGCCGGCGGGAGAATAACGGAGATTGGATTTGAGCCAAGGCTTCGGTATGCCGGGCGCCCCACGAGGTCACACGCCATGGCAATAGTCACCGGCCGGTCGGGCCGATGGTCCCCGGAAAGGATCGTCGCGACCGCCCTCGTCTCGGCGCCCGCGCTTTGGCTGACCTGGCGCGCCACGACGGACGAAGTCGGGGGGCGCGTCTTCGTCGAGGCGATCCGCCACACCGGAGACTGGGCGATCTACATCCTCTTGGCGACGCTCGCCGTCTCCCCCGCCCGCAGGATTTTCGCGACCGGACGGCTGGTCGCGATGCGCCGGACGTTCGGTATCGCCGCCTTCGCCTATGCGCTCTGGCACGCCTGGCTTTATGTCGCGGCGTTCGGCTACGACGCGGGTTTCATCATTCGCGAAATCCTGGCGCAACTCTATCTGACCGTGGGCACGCTGGCGCTTGCGATCCTCACGGTTCTGGCGCTGACCTCGTCGGACCGCGCGATCATGGCGCTCGGAAGCGCCCGCTGGAACCGGCTGCATTCCCTGATCTATGCGGCAGGCGTCCTCGCCGTGCTGCACTATCTGCTGCGCTCGCCACTCAACGTCTCGCAGCCGATAATGATGGCGGGATACCTCGCCTGGCTGCTCGGTTACCGGGTTCTGCGCGCGATCCTGAACGAGGTCGGTCGCTGGCAGCTTCTGGGGCTCTCGGCTGGCGTCGCCGCGCTTACGGCGATCGCTGAAGTGTCTTGGTACGCGCTGCGCACCGATATCGATCCACGCCGGATCGTATCGGCCTACATCACGTTCGACGGTCCGGTCATGGCCGGCTGGTGGATTCTCGGCGCCGGCCTGCTCGTGACGCTGGCCGGCTGGCGCCGGGCGTTGCGCCCGCACGCGTCCGAGGGCACGACGCTCAGCGCATGACGGCCGCGTCGAGCAGGCCGGCGGCATCCGCCGGCGCCACCCAGGTCCAGCCCGGCATCTGGTTGCGGAACCACGTCACCTGCCGCTTGGCGTAGCGCCGGGTATCCATGATCGCGCCTTCGGCGGCCGCTTCGAGCGTGATTTCCCCGCGCAGATACCGCCGCAGCCAGGGCACCCCGTGCGCCTTCATCGCCGGCAGGGCCTCGGGCAGACCGCGCGCCTCGAGTGCGCGCACCTCGTCGACGGCCCCGGCGGCGAGCATGGCCTGGAAGCGGCAGGCAATCCGCCGTTTCAGTTCTTCGCGCTCGGGCTGCAGGAAAATCCGCGCGGCGTGCTTGGGTTCCACCAGCG
>WBUW01000422.1 GCA_008933495.1 Pseudorhodoplanes sp. | reverse complement strand
CTCGACCGGCGCCGACCGCCGGCCGATCGCGATCACGCCAACCATTGTACGCCCGGCGCAAGGCGCGGCGGCGGCCCCGTCCGTGGGCGCGCAAGCGTCCGCGCCGCCGCTGCGGCTGCCGACCGGGGGCGAGAATTTTTCGGCGCTGATGCGATGGATCGACGCAACCGCGCGCCCGGATTCCGACAGCGAGATTCTGGGCGAGGTCGGCCTCAAGGACGGCAGCCTGACGGTCGACGATCAGCGCAACGGCAAGACCTGGACATTCGAACACATCAGTTTCAGCCTCAACCGGTTGCCGCGCGGCGGCGTGGTGCTGAGCCTCGGTTCGGAAAACG
This sequence comes from Pseudorhodoplanes sp., assembly GCA_008933495.1. Taxonomy (GTDB): domain Bacteria; phylum Pseudomonadota; class Alphaproteobacteria; order Rhizobiales; family Xanthobacteraceae; genus Pseudorhodoplanes. The sequence goes on along the minus strand of WBUW01000422.1, from coordinate 2,952 downwards.
AGGAACGGCCGTGGAAGATGACGGCGGCGGTGGTGCCGCTCGGCAACGAACGGCGCCTGCTTCAGGTCGAAGCCCGCAAGGTCGCCACCCGCGACCTGTTGCTGGCGATGCGCCTCGATGAGGGTCAGTTCCAGGCCGACGTTCCGATTTCCGGAGCGGTGCGCGCGGAGATCGGTCCCGACTTCCGGCCGGTCACGGTCGAGGGCCGCCTGGTGGCGGAGGCCGGCATGGTCGGCAATCCGAATAATCCGGACGGTTCGTTCCGGATCGACAGCGCCGAGGTCTCGCTCGACTGGGACCAGGCGCGGCGTACCCTCATCGCGCCGTTCAAGATTGCGGCCGAAAAAAACCGCATCACGATGATGAGCCAGTTCGATGCGCCGATCGAGCCGGGCGCGCCGTGGCGGATCACCGCCACCGGCGGCTCCATCGTGCTCGGCGCGCGCGAACCCGGCGAGACGCCGCTTGTGCTCAACCGCATCCTGATGCGCGGCGCCTTCGATTATGCGGGCGCGCGCATCACCCTGTCGCAGGGCGAAATCGCCGGCGGCGGTGTCAATCTGGCGATGTCCGGGACGCTGGATTTTTCCTCCGGCGAGCCGGTGATTTCCGGCGGCATGGCGGGCACGCCGATGAAGGGGGCGCTCGCCAAGCGCATCTGGCCGGTTTTCGTCGCCGCCAAGGTCCGCAACTGGGTGCTGGCCAACATTCACGAGGGCGAGATCGCGCGCATGGAGCTTGCGGCCAATGCGCCGGTCGAGACGCTGAAGGAAGACGGCCCGCCGATTCCGAACGACGGGCTTTCGGTGGAGATCGATGTCGCCAAGGCGGTGCTGCGGCCGGTCGACGGCCTGCCGCCGATCCGCGATGCGGACCTGACGACGCGCATCAAGGGCCGCCATGTCGTGATCAGCGTCGGACGCGGCACGGTGGAGCTTGAATCCGGACGCAAGCTGACGATCACCAACGGCACGTTCGAGGTGCCCGATACCCATCCCAAATCGCCGCCGGCGCGCGCGCAGTTCAAGATCGAAGGGCCGGTGGCCGCGGCCGCCGAGCTCGTGGCGCTCGACCGGCTGCGCGAAGCCTCGAACGCGCCGCTCGACCCGGCGACGAGCCGCGGCAACGTGGTGGGGCAGATCTCGGTCGGCTTGCCGATCACGCGCGACCCGCCGAAGGGCTCGATCAATTACAATATCGGCATCGACGTGACCAATTTCGTTGCCGAGCGCATGATGCTCAATCAGAAGGTCGAGGCCCAGCTTCTGAAGATTTCGGCGAACGCCCAGGGCTTCCAGATCAAGGGCGACGTCCGGCTCAACGGTACGCCGGCCGTGCTCGACTATCGCAAGCTGCGCGATCAGCCCGATACCGAAGTGCGCCTGCAGATGACGCTCGACGATGCCGCGCGCGCGCGTTTCGGCTTCGACGTCGGTCCCGCGCTCAGCGGCCCGGTGCCGGTGCGGCTGGCCGGGCGCATCGCGAACAACCGCGATTCACGCTTCAATGTCGAAGCCGACCTGACGCAGGCCAAGATCGAGAATCTTCTGCCGGGCTGGATCAAGGCGCCGGGCAAGGCCAACCGCGCCGCCTTCATGGTCATCCACAAGGACAAGGCGACGATTTTCGAGAATGTCGTGATCGACGGATCGGGAGCGAGCGTCAAGGGACAGGCCGAGCTCGACGCGAACGGCGACCTCGTTTCGGCGCATTTCCCGGTTTTCGCCCTTTCCGACGGCGACAAGACCGCGCTGCGGGCCGAACGCGGCAATGAGGGGGTGCTGCGCCTGTCGATGCGCGGCGACGTCTATGACGGCCGCAACTTCGTCAAGTCGGTCTTCGGCCAGTCGGGCGAGCAGAAATCAAAGCGGCAGTTCGGCGATCTCGACCTCGACATCAAGCTCGGCGCGGTGGCCGGTTATAACGGCGAAGCGCTGCGCGGCGTCGATCTCAAGTTGTCGCGGCGGGCCGGGCAAATTCGCATGCTCTCGTTTACCTCGAAAATCGGGCGCGACACGCAATTGACCGGAGAATTGCGCGGCGCCGCGCGCGGTCGCCAGGTGCTTTATTTTGAAACGGACGATGCCGGCGCGCTGTTCCGCTTCACGGACAATTATGCGCGCATGAATGGCGGCCAGATGTGGGTGGCGATCGACCCGCCGACGGCCGACCAGGCCGCGCAGGAGGGTCTGCTCAACATCCGCGACTTCATGATCAAGGGCGAACCCAATCTCGACCGCGTGGTCGGCGCCGCCAATGCGGGCGGCAAGGGCGTGGTCTTCACGCGTATGCGGGTGGAATTCACCCGCACCCCGGGCAAGCTCGCCGTCCGCGAAGGCATCGTGCGCGGACCGGCGATCGGGGCGACCATGGACGGCTTGATCGATTTTGCGAAGAATGACGTGCGCCTGCGCGGCACCTTCGTTCCGCTTTATGGGCTCAACAATGCGTTCGGGCAGATTCCGATCGTCGGCCTGTTCCTCGGCGGCAGCAACGAGGGCCTGCTCGGCATCACCTACGAAGTATCGGGCGCGCCCAATGCGCCGGTGCTGCGCGTCAATCCGATTTCCGCGATCGCGCCCGGCCTGTTGCGGAAATTCTTCGAATTCCCGAACGTCAATACCGGCGCGCCGCAGGTGGACCCGAGCGTGACCTCGAGCGCCGACCCGAGCCGCTGATCCGGCGGAACGGCGCGGGCGCGGCGCAAATTCCGCGCCGCCGGCTAGAGCGGGGTGTCTTTTCTTCGAATCGTCATCCCGCTTCAGCTCATTGTTTGCGCGCGGTCTTTTCGCAAAAACCGCTTCACCCGTTTCGGGATCGTGCCCTAAACAGGCTTCAGCAGGGCATGGCGTTTCTTGCCGAGCGAGAGCTTGATGACGCCTTCGGGCGTCAGATTCTCGGGCGTCAGGACCATCTTCTCGTCGGTTACGGTCACGTCGTTGACCTTCAGGC
>WBUW01000004.1 GCA_008933495.1 Pseudorhodoplanes sp. | reverse complement strand
ATTGCGCATCGTTTTTCGAAATTGCAGAAACATCGATGGCACAAGGCTTTCTTGCACGTCACGACCGATCGTTGTCGCGGCATTTTTCGCCGCGAACGCGCAGTGCCGACGGCAATCACGCATGTCAATCGCGCCGAAACGATACGTGCGCCGCGGCTTGAAATTTTTTTGGAGAATGCGGTCGGTGAAGCCGCCTGCCATGCCGAAAACGATCAAAAACGCGCGAATCAGTGCCAACTGATTCGCATCCGGTCGCGTCGGCGGCACCCGCGATCGAAGAATTCCCGGCGATTCGCGCATGCGATCCTGCCGCGGTCGCGGTCCGACGCGGGTGCGCGACCGCATCCGCGGAGGTCCGGACGTCCGCGCGTGTGCACTGCAAGCGCGTCGTCGTTACGCGGCGGCGCGCCGGCCGGTTCGCTCTTGTTCAGGCGCATGCAAGCGCACATGCCGGCGCGGATTGCCCGGTCTGCGAATGTGATAACGGCGGCGCGGCCGCCAAGATCGTCGATCACGCTCGTTTCCAACAGCGCGGCGATGACCATATCCGGCGCTTGCGGGTGCCCCGATTGCTGCCCGGGCGTGCGAAAATCGTCGCTGAACACCGGCCCGGCGGCGGCGACGTTGCAAATTCGCTCCCAATTTTCCGGCGCAATCCGGTTCCGGCCCCAGATTCCCGAAAGCATCCGGCGAAATTTGCGGCTCAGGCGCGCCAATCCCGCGATCGCCTCGATGATTTCAGAGCCGCAACAGTCGAGAACGTTTTCCAGCGGCCCGGCCGCGTGCACCGCCAGCATCTCGGCGGAGCGGATGCGCTCGCGCGCGAATACGATGAACAGCAACGCGGCGGCACCGTTGTTGCGCTCGCGGTGGGAAACGCATTCGCTGATCTATTCATCCAACGATCCGGGCTCGCGTGCCGCAAGGCGGGCGGCCCGGTGCCGCAGACAAGTTCCGGCCATGCGACCGACATCATAGGCCGTGTGGGATCGCATGCCGGTCATGGACCGCTTGCCCGTTGCGGCAGGAACGAGACAGGCCGTTGAACTCACAATCGTAGCAGGACAATACCGGGACCCGGATCTCGCAGAGCAACCATGGGTCCGGTCTGGTCGTTCACCGGGCCGGCGCGGTTCATTTTCAGGACATGGCGGATGGTCGTTGCGCGGAACGGATCGCAGTTCAGGCATGATCCGTTCCGATCGCGCCGGATCGTGCCCGCCATTCACCGGTCTTCGCGCGATCTTGTTGCGCCGAACCGGTTCCTGCTTCGGCAGGCCGCGCCCTAAAGGCCGAGTTTTTGCTTCAGGAGGTCGTTGACGGCCTTCGGATTGGCCTTGCCGCCGGAGGATTTCATCACCTGCCCGACAAACCAGCCGATCACGGCAGGTTTTTCCTTCGCCTGGGCGGCCTTGTCGGGATTTGCCGCCACGATTTCGTCCACAACCGCGGCAATAGCCCCGCGGTCGGTCACCTGCTTCATGCCGCGCTCATCGACGATGCGGCGCGGGTCGCCGCCCTCGGCCCAGACGATTTCGAAGAGGTCCTTGGCAATCCTGCCGGAAATCGTCCCCTCAGCCATCAGGTCGAGAATGGCGCCAAGCTGGTCCGCCGACACCGGCGATTCCGTGATCGGGCGCCCTTCCCGGTTCAGGCGTCCGGTCAGTTCGTTGATCACCCAATTGGCCGCAATCTTGGGGTCGCGCCCGCGCGCCACCGCCTCGAAATAGTCCGCCGTCTCGCGCTCGGCGACGAGAACACCGGCATCATAGGCGGAGAGACCCATGGCTTCGGTAAATCTTGCCTTCTTCTGGTCCGGCAGTTCCGGCAACCCGGCGCGCAGGGCATCGACAAAAGCCTGGTCGAACTCGAGCGGCAGCAAGTCGGGATCGGGCAAATAGCGGTAATCGTGCGCTTCCTCCTTGGAGCGCATGGAGCGCGTTTCGCCCTTGTCGGGGTCGAACAGCCGGGTCTCCTGTTCGATCGCTCCGCCCTCCTCCAGGATTTCGATCTGGCGGCGTGCCTCGTACTCGATCGCCTGGCCGATGAAGCGGATGGAATTGACATTCTTGATTTCGCAGCGCGTTCCGAGCGGGGCGCCCGGCCGGCGCACCGAGACATTGACGTCAGCCCGCAGGCTGCCCTTTTCCATGTCGCCGTCGCAGGTCCCGAGGTAGCGCAGGATCGAGCGCAGCTTGCTCACAAAGGCCTTGGCGTCCTCGGACGAACGCAGGTCCGGCTTCGATACGATCTCCATCAGGGCCACGCCGGACCGGTTGAGGTCGACGAACGACATGGTCGGGTGCTGGTCATGCAGCGACTTGCCGGCGTCCTGTTCGAGATGAACTCGCTCGATCCCGACGGTCACGCTTGCGCCGTCAGCCAGGTCGACCACCACCTCGCCTTCGCCGACGACCGGCGACTTGTATTGGCTGATCTGATAGCCAGGTGGAAGATCGGGATAGAAATAGTTCTTGCGGTCGAATACCGATTTCAGGTTGATTTTTGCCTTGAGCCCGAGACCGGTCCGCACTGCCTGGCGGATGCATTCTTCGTTGATCACGGGCAACATCCCGGGCATCGCCGCGTCGACCAGCGAGACATGGGCATTGGGCGCGCCGCCAAACGCGGTCGATGCCCCCGAGAACAGCTTCGAGCGGGAGGTGACCTGGGCGTGGATTTCCATCCCGATCACCACTTCCCAGTCGCCGTCGGTTCCTTTGATCAGTTTGGTCGGTTTCACAGGTGCATTCATCGCAGGTCGGCCGCAAAGGTAGCGCGGACGGTTCTTATGGATCGGCCGGCCGCCGGCAGCAACAGCCGATTTTCTGCGGATAGGCCGGCAGCAGGTCAATTGAGATTGATCCAGCGGCCGAGCGCCTGTTCAGTAACATCGAACGTGTCGACGAATTCCTCGAACTCGACGATCTTGCCGTTGCGCAGGCGCAGAAAATTCGCGATCCGGAAATTGAGGGCCCGGTTCGACGTCCGCTGGCGGACGATCACCTCGGACAGGACCGCCGCCCGGTCTCCGTCGACAACCATGATCTTGGGAATGTGGGATTCGATCATGTAGTCCTTTGCGATCATGGCAAGGGCATCGAGCACCGCCCGCTTTCCGGCCCGGGGACCGGTAAACGGAAAGACCTGACGCGGCCCGTAAATGACCCATTGGATATCGTCATCGATGCGGGCGGCGACGCGCCCGAAATCTTGTTTTGCATAGGCGTCGAAAATGTCGCGGACTGCGGCCCGCATCTCTTCCTCGGTCACCGCTTCGCCCCCGGCAATTGGACCGCCTCAACTTCGGCGCGTCTCTTGCATTTTCGAGAGTGCTCCACAAGCAGCGGATTAATACGCAAGCCGCCTTTGTCGCCGATCCGGCCGCCAAACGGCCGGCGCGGGTGCGCCATCCCCAAGACGCTGGATCGAAATGAATAGCCGCTTGCCGTCGCCTCATCCGGTGCCGGCGCTCGGAAAAGCGTTCGGTAGATCCAGTTCGCGGCCGATCGCTTGTTCCATCAGATCAACGCTGTCGGTAAAACCATGATACTCGATCAACCGTGCGTTGCTGTAGCGCTGGAACGCTGCAACCTTGTAACGCATGACCCGTCCGCTTGCGCGCTGGCGCAAGGTACGATCGCAGATCACCGACGCCCAATCGTTTTCGACGATCACAAGCTGCAGCTCCGTGCGCTCGACGATGACGACTTCATCGATCTTCTTGAACGCCGCCAGCAGCGCCGCCTTACCGCAAATGCGGTTCGGCACCGGAAGCGCTTCGGGCGGGCAATGCATGATGAACTGCACGTTATCGTGCAAGAGATCGGTGAGAAACGACCTCTCCCCGTGTTCATAGGCCTGATAGGATAGATAGACGAGTTCGCGTATCGCCTCCGGCGTCATGACGTGCTGCCCCCTCCGATCGTCGCCGGTCATGATGCGCATCTCGATGGGCACCGCAAGGCGAAAGGACGAAGCGCGGCATATTGCATGCCACGCACATTGCGTGGCGCATGAACATCGACGCCGGCGCGCCGACCGGGCCGCTCACCACCAGGGCTGTGGCGCAAAACGCCCCGCCGCCTGTTCAATCACCTCGCCGAGCGCAAACAGCGTCTCCTCGTCGAACGGCCGCCCGATCAATTGCAGGCCGAGCGGCAAGCCCTCCGGCGAGAGGCCGGCCGGGAGCGCAAGCCCGGGCAAACCGGCCATGTTCACCGTCACCGTGAACACATCGTTGAGATACATTTCGATCGGGTCGGCGCCGCCTTTCTCGCCGATGCCGAAGGCGGCTGTGGGCGTTGCCGGCGTCAGGATCGCGCTCACGCCGCGGGCGAAGACCTCTTCGAAGTCTCGCTTGATCAGCGTACGCACTTTCTGCGCGCGCAGGTAATAGGCATCATAATACCCGGCGGAGAGAACATAGGTGCCGATCATCACGCGCCGGCGCACTTCCTTGCCGAAGCCCTTGGCGCGCGTATTCTCGTACATGGCGACGATATCGCGGCCCGGCTCGCGCAGGCCGTAGCGCACGCCGTCGTAGCGGGCGAGGTTGGACGAGGCTTCCGCCGGCGCGACGATGTAATAGGCGGGCAGCGCGTATTTCGTGTGTGGCAGCGATATCTCGACGATTTCGGCGCCCGCGCCCTTGAGCCACGCGATGCCATGCTCCCAGAGCTCTTCGATCTCGGCCGCCATGCCCTCGACCCGATATTCCTTCGGGATTCCGATCCGCATGCCTTTCACCGGGCGGCCAATGGCGGCCTCGTAATCCGGCACCGGGCGGTCGGCGCTGGTCGTGTCCCTGGGATCGTGGCCGGCCATGGACCGCAGGATGATCGCCCCATCGCGCACCGTGCGCGTGAACGGGCCGGCCTGGTCGAGCGAGGAGGCAAACGCGACGATGCCCCAGCGCGAACAGCGCCCATAGGTCGGCTTGATTCCCACGATGCCCGTAAACGCCGCCGGCTGGCGGATCGAGCCGCCGGTGTCGGTGCCGGTCGCGGCAAGGCACAGATTGGCCGCGACCGCCGCCGCCGACCCCCCGGACGAGCCGCCGGGCACGAGCGGTGTGTTCGCACCCTTGCGGCGCCACGGCGATATGACCGGCCCGAAGAACGAGGTTTCGTTCGACGAACCCATCGCAAACTCGTCGTTGTTGGTCTTGCCGAGCATGACGGCCCCGTCGCGCCAGAGCCGGGCGGTGACCGTCGATTCATAAGCGGGCACGAAATTGTACAGGACGTGCGAGCAGGCGGTCGTGCGCACGTCCTTGGTGCAGAACAGATCCTTGACTCCGATCGGAATGCCTTCGAGCGGCCCGGCCTCGCCCGAAGCGATCCGTCTGTCGCTCTGCTCGGCCATCGCGCGCGCCGCATCCGGGGTCTCCAGCACGTAAGCGTTGAGCGCGCGCGCGCGCGCAATCGCGCGCAGATGGGCATCGGCGAGCTCGCTCGCGCTGACAGTCTTCCTCTTCAACGCATCGCGCGCCTCGGCGATGGTCAGCGATGTCAGGTCGGTCATGGCTTGTCGTTCAAGGCCGGCAGCGGCGTTTCGTCGTCCGGCCGGTCGCGGTCGGATGCCGCCGGTGCCGCGGGGGCCGCCACCTGTCCTGCCCGGTTCGCCAGGTGATCAAGGTAGGCGCGGTAGAACGCTTCTTCTTCGCACGCAAGGCACATCACTCGACCACCTTCGGCACGAGGAAATAGTTGTTCTCGGTCGCCGGCGCATTGGCCACAATAACCTCGGGATAGCCGTCGTCGGTCACCTCGTCGGTGCGCTTTTTCATCGCCATCGGTGTCACCGATGTCATCGGTTCGACGCCGTCGACATCGACTTCGGACAATTGCGCGACGAAATCCAGGATCGCGTTAATTTCGCCGCGCAGATGCTCGACCTCGCCGTCCTCGAGGGCGATGCGGGCGAGATGGGCGATCCGGCGCACCGTGGCGGCGTCAACGGACATCGGAAGATTGGCTCCGCGGCAGGATGGAGGCGTCGCAGCGCTATAGCAGACGCCCGTTTCGCGGGGCAACCCGGCGTTCGATCCCGACCGGCCGCGCATTGAACGCGCGCTCGGTATGGCGCACAGTCCGACACCTGCCGATATCGATATCCGGGGCGACTGCAAATGCCATCCCGACGCCTGTTCCTGCTTTCCGGCCTTGCCCTGCTCGCGGCCTGCCTCCTGCCTGCCTCCGCTCGCGCGCAGCAGGCCGCGCGCGATTTCGTCGCCGGCATCTACAAGTTCTATGTCGGCAACAATGCCGAGGGCATTCCCCTCGATTCCCCGCTGATCGGGAAAATCCTCACGCCCGGCCTGCGCAAGCTGATCGACGACGACGCCGCGCTGGCCGAAAAGCGCAATGAGCCCCCCGAACTGAACGGCGATCCCTTCATCGATGCGCAGGACTGGCTGGTGACCGATCTGAACATTGACGTAAAGGAACAGGGGCGCGCGGCCGGCGCGCGCGTCACCTTCAAGAATGCGGGCGAGGATCGCACGGTCACGCTAACGCTTGTAAAAACGCGTGCCGGCTGGCGTGTCGACGACATTGTCGGTGCCACCGGGTCGCTGCGCGCGATGCTCGGACCTAAATCGCGCTAACGTTTAGGAAAATTTCGCGGCTATGACCGCGGTCTGCACCAGCGAAGCGAGATTGACAATGCCGTGCAGGACGATGGTGACCACCGTCGAGCCCGAGCGCCAGCGCAGCCAGCCGAACAGCACGCCGAGCATGACGATGTGGAGGATATAATAGGGCTCGTACTGGACGTGCATCACGGCCCAGATCACGGCTGGCAGGACGATCGCCCCCGCGAGACCGACCCTAGAACTGGCGAAACCGCGAAACATGAAGCCGCGGAAGACGATTTCCTCTGTCACCGGCGCGGCAACGACGATTGCAAAAGCCAGCAGCCAGAGCGTGCCCGTCTCGCGCGCGGTCCGGTAGGCCTCCATCACGAACAGCGGAACCAGCGTGCGGCCGGAAAAATAGCTGTACAGATCGGAGGCCGGCAGAAGCACCGCAAGGCACGCAAGGCCGATGAGAACTTCGCGGCGCGGCGGCCGTACCAGCGCAAGATAGTCGCCGAACCGGCAGCGCGCGAACCGGATCGCGAGCGCAATGATCGCGATCTCGGCGGGAGCCGCCAGAATGCTGACCAGCGACAGCACAATCGCATGCGAGGCGAAGGACTCGATTTGGCGGACGCTGGCGTCCACGCCGACCCCGCTAAGGGCGAGCATGCCGACGAACACCGCAAACTGCATCCCCGCCCACGCCGCGACAGCCGTGGCCGTCCAGGCCGACGTCCCCCAGAACCCCCAGGGAACGCATGGGCTCGGCGCGCCGTCCGCCTCACCGGCGGACATCAGTTTCGATGCAGGTACGGTCATGTACGGTCATGGCGGCGCGGGCGTTCGCGAAAACAACCCCTTTGGGTCGGACCTCTTGGGTCGGACGAGCCGCCCCAGGGTTCAATCACACCGAAAACGGCTTGCCCTTGTCCGGGACGACCACCCGGGTCGCCGCCCCCTTCATCCCGGCAACGAACTTGTCGGCGTTCGGTTCGAGAACCGGGAAACTGCCGTAATGGCAGGGCACGGCGACCTCGGCCTTGAGGAATTTCTTGAGCGCGAGCGCGGCCGTCGCCGGGCTCATGGTGAAGCGGTCGCCGATCGGGACGAACGCGACCTTGGGCTGGTGGATTTCGGCGATCAGCGCCATGTCGGAGAAAATGTCGGTATCACCGAAATGATAGACCGTCGGCTCGCCCCGGGCCTTGATGATCGCGCCGCACGGGTTGCCGAGATAGACCGGCATGCCGTCCCGGATATCGCCGGACGAATGGTCGGCCCGTACCAGTGTGACGGTGAATCCGCCCTGCTCGGTGGTGCCGCCGGTATTCATGGGATCGAACTTTTCAAGGCCGTTGGCGGCGAGCCACATGCACAGGTCATAGTTGGCGATGACGGGCGCGCCGGTCTGCTTGGAAATCGCAACCGCATCCCCGACGTGATCGGCATGACCGTGGGTCAGCACGATGTGCGTGACGCCTCTGATGGCCGCATCGCGGTCGGACACGAAGGCGGGATTGCCGGTAAAAAACGGATCGATCAGGACGGCTTTGCCGCCGAAATCGAGCCGGAAGGCGGAATGACCAAACCAGGTGATCTGCATTGGGTTGCTCGCTTGGGCTACTCGCTTGAACCGGGCAGAAAGGGCACCGCGAGCATACGCATCGCGCGCCAACGATCAATCGGACATCTTGGCCCGGTCGCGGCCCTCTGTTACGGCTTCTCGATGCTCGCCGCGATCCTTCCGCTCGAAGAGGCGCGTTCGCTCTTTGGCGCGCGCGGCGTCCTGATCGGGCTTGACCTCGGCACCAAGACGATCGGCGTCGCCTCCTGCGATCCCGACCGCCGGCTTGCAACCGGGGTCGAGACCATCCACAGGAAAAACTTCACCGCCGATGCTGCGCGGATTCTCGCGCTCGCAGGCGAGCGCGCCGCCTGCGGCTTCGTGCTCGGCCTGCCGCTCAATATGGACGGCAGCGAAGGGCCGCGCGCGCAATCGACCCGCTCCTTCGCGCGCAACCTGTCGAAGCTGACGGGTCTGCCAATCGCCCTGTGGGACGAACGGCTGTCGACCGCGGCGGTCGAGCGCGAATTGATTGCCGTCGATGCCAGCCGCGCCAAACGGGCGGCCATTATCGACCAGCACGCCGCCGCCTATATCCTGCAGGGCGCTCTCGACCGGCTCGCGCGCACATGAAAAAGGCGGACCGGCGCCCGGTCCGCCTTTTTTCACCGTTATTGCGGCTCACTGGCCGTCATAGCGCGGCGAATAGGCTCCGCTGCCATAATATCCCGGATAGGTACGATATTGGTACGTATATGTCGGGCCGGGTTCATAACCGTAGTACGAGGGCGCGTAGGCATAGGAATCGTAGTAGCCGTAGCGCGGTCCGTAATAGTAGCCAGCGTGTGCGTTGACCGCGGCCGCACCGATCAGGGCGCCTGCCGCGAAACCGGCGCCGGCGGCGACCCAGCGTCCGCTGCGCGCTTCGCCGGGCGTGGCCGTGGCGGTAATGAGCGTTCCCGCCGCTGCGAGGACGGCGGCGGATTTGGCGATCGCGTTCATGAAAATTCTCCTCAATTCTGCAGGACCCATCGATCCCCGTCGGATAACACCGCACGGTAAGCGCGGTTCCGTGCGGGAGCGGGGCGGAACAATGGCACTGACAAGGCCGGATCGCGTTCTCCGCATGACCGCCGCGACCGGCCGACCGAGCCGCGACTGGGGATCGTTGCTCCGATGGTCTTGCGGGCGGTTCCGGTTGCGCCTATAGAACCCGCTTTAATGAACATCGCGGCGAAATCATCGTTCGTGCTCAACCGGCGGCATCTGTTGGGCATCGAAGGCCTTTCGTTCGACGAAATCACCGCGCTTCTCGATCTTTCCGAAGAATTCGTCGCTCTCAACCGTCAGGTCGAGAAGAAACGGACGTCCCTGCGCGGACGCACGCAGATCAACCTGTTCTTCGAGGCGTCGACCCGGACGCAGTCCTCGTTCGAACTGGCCGGAAAGCGGCTTGGCGCCGACGTCATGAACATGGCGGTCGGCTCCTCGGCCATGAAGAAGGGCGAGACGCTGATCGATACCGCGATGACGCTCAATGCGATGCATCCCGACATCCTGGTCGTGCGCCACCATGCATCGGGAGCCGTCGAACTCCTCTCGCAGAAAGTCGACGGTTCGGTCATCAATGCCGGTGACGGGGCGCACGAACACCCGACCCAGGCGCTGCTCGACGCGCTCACCATCCGGCGCAACAAGGGCCGGATCGAGGGGCTGACGGTGGCGATTTGCGGCGACATCATGCATTCGCGCGTCGCGCGCTCGAACATCATCCTGCTCCATACGCTCGGCGCGCGCGTGCGCGTGGTGGCTCCCTCCACCCTGCTGCCAGCCGGCATCGAGCGGTTCGGGGTCGAGATCGCCCGCGACATGCGCGCAGGCCTCTCCGGCGCCGACATCGTCATGATGCTGCGCCTGCAACGGGAGCGCATGAACGGTTCGTTCGTACCCTCGGTGCAGGAATATTTTGCCTATTACGGGCTCGACAGCCGAAAGCTCACCTTCGCCAAGCCGGATGCCCTCGTCATGCATCCCGGTCCCATGAATCGCGGCGTGGAGATCGAGTCGACCGTCGCGGACGGTGCCCAGTCGCTGATCCGCGAGCAGGTCGAAATGGGTGTTGCCGTGCGCATGGCCGTGCTCGAAGCCTTGTCGCGGAATCTGCCGAATGCCTGAGCGCGGGGATGCCATGCCTGACAACACAAGAAAACCGGTCCTCACCTACGTCGGAAGGCGCACAGCGCACGCGGCCGTGACCGTCATCATCGCGCTGCCACTCTGGGTTTTCTTCCGCGGCGGCTTTGCTGAAGTATTCTCGGCGAGCTTTGCCGGCTTCCTGCTGCTGACGGCGCTCGTGCTTTTCGCGCTGCTGCTCGTCGCCGATTTCATCATTGATGCATTCCTGGGCGCGCGGCCAGGCCGGACCCGCTGAATGCTGTCGGACCGTCGCCCGATCCTGCTCGCCAACGCCCGCATCGTCGATCCCTCGCGCGATCTCGACTTTCCGGGCGACCTCCTGATTGCCGAGGGCATCATCCGTGATGCCAAACGCGGCATCGGCGCCGCCGGCGTGCCGCAGGGCACCGAGGTGGTCGATTGCCGCGGGCGGATCGTGGCGCCCGGACTGGTCGACATGCGCGCCTTCATCGGCGAGCCGGGCGCGGAACACCGCGAAACGTTGGCGACCGCGAGCCAGGCTGCGGCGGCCGGCGGTGTGACGACCATCGTCTGCCAGCCCGACACCAGTCCGGTCATCGACGATCATGCTATCGTGGATTTCATCCTGCGGCGGGCGCGCGATACGGCGATCGTGAACGTGGCGCCGATGGCAGCACTGACCAAGGGCCTGCACGGCAAGGAAATGACCGAGATCGGCCTGCTCAAGGCCGCGGGCGCCGTTGCCTTTACCGATGGCGCGCGCAGCGTGACCAATGCGCAGGTCATGCGGCGCGCCCTCACCTACGCGCGCGATTTCGACGTCCTCATCGTCCACCACACCGAGGATCCCGACCTGATCGGCGAAGGCGTCATGAACGAGGGCGAATTCGCGGCCCGCCTCGGATTGATGGGCATTCCGCCGGCTGCCGAAACCATCATGCTGGAGCGCGACATCCGGCTCGTGGCGCTGACCGGCAGCCGCTATCACGCCGCTTCGGTCACCTGCCGCGAAACCCTCGATGTCCTGCGGCGCGCCAAGGATCAGAACCTGCCGGTCACGGCATCGGCCTCGATCAACCATCTCACGCTCAACGCGCTCGACATCGGACCCTACCGGACTTTTTTCAAGGTAAGCCCGCCGCTGCGCGACAATGACGATCGCGCGGCCGTGGCGGAAGCGCTGGCATCCGGATTGGTCGATGTCGTGATGTCCGATCACAATCCGCAGGACGTGGAGACCAAGCGCTTGCCATTTGCCGAAGCCGCCGCGGGCGCGATCGGCCTCGAAACGATGCTGGCCGCCGGCCTGCGCCTGGTTCATGACGGCAGTGTCCCCTTGATGCGGCTTCTGCATGCCATGTCGACACGCCCGGCCGAGCTCTTGGCGCTGCCGGGCGGCACCCTGCGCGCCGGCGCGCCCGCCGACGTCATTGTGATCGATCCGGATGTGCCGTGGATTCTCGATCCGGATTCGCTCAAGTCGAAATGCAAAAACACGCCCTTCGACGAGGCCAAGCTCACTGGGCGGGTCGTGCGCACCATCGTTGCCGGACGAACGGCTTACGAATACGCTTGATTTTGTCGCGTCCGCAACGAGGATCAGGCATGGTTCTGGATTGGCCGGCATCGTTTCCTCATGACGCCCTCGCCTTCGTTGTCGGCTATGCCTTGGGCTCCGTGCCGTTCGGACTGCTGCTGATGCGCCTGACCGGCGGGCCGGACATCCGCGCGATCGGCTCGGGCAATATCGGCGCCACCAATGTGCTGCGCACCGGGCGCAAGGGCCTTGCCGGCACGACGCTGTTGCTCGATTTGCTCAAGGGAACGGTGGCGGTTCTGCTCGCCAGATATTTTCTCGGGGGCGGGGCCGCGCTCGCCGCCGGGCTCGGGGCGTTTCTCGGCCACCTGTTTCCGGTGTGGCTGCGCTTTCGCGGCGGCAAGGGGGTCGCAACCTTCATCGGGATTCTTCTGGCCTTTGCGTGGCCGCTCGCGGCCGCCTACGCCGTCATCTGGCTGATCGTCGCGGCGCTGACCCGCTATTCGTCGCTCGCCGGCCTCATCGCCTGCACCGCAACGCCGGCCTTGCTGTGGGCTTATGGCCGGACCGATGTCGCTCTGCTGTTCGTCGTGCTCGCCGCCCTCGTCGTCTTTACCCATCGCGCCAATATCGCGCGCCTGGCGACGGGCCGGGAGCACCGGATCGGCACATAATCCACCATCCGCCCATTCCGGTCACCGCCGCCTGCGACCGCGGCTGCCGCTGTCGTTTCATCCATCGGTTGTCGGACGCGGGTCGGTGCGCCATGGTTGGTGTGCGGTGGTTCCCCTGCAGGCCGGTTCGCCGCGCCGGGAGGCGATGTGCCGAACGAAACGGACAATGTGCGGCTGACCGATGAGCAGCGGCTGGACTGGCTCCGGCTGATCCGCAGCGCGAATGTCGGGCCGCGGACGTTTCGCACCCTGATCAACCATTTCGGCGGCGCACGGCGCGCCCTCGCCGCGCTGCCCGATCTGGCGCGCCGTGGCGGCGCCGACCGACCCGGCCGCATCTGCACGCTCGCCGAGGCCGAGGCCGAGATCACCGCCGCGCACCGCCTCGGGGTCGCGTTTATCGCGCTGGGAGAACCGCACTATCCGATCCGCCTGCGCATGATCGACGATGCGCCGCCCCTGATCGCGGTGCGCGGGCAGGTGCCTGTCCTACAACAGCCGATGGTCGCCATCGTGGGCTCGCGCAATGCCTCGGCCGCCGGTGTGAAATTCACTGAACGGCTGGCGGGCGATCTCGGCCAGGCCGGCTTCGCAACCGTTTCCGGCCTTGCGCGCGGCATCGACGCGGCGGCTCATCGCGCGACCCTGACGACCGGGACGGTGGCGGTGCTGGCGGGCGGACACGCGCACATCTACCCGCCCGAACATGTCGCACTGGCCAACGACATCTGCACCAGCGGCGCCTTGCTGAGCGAAATGCCGTTGTCATGGGAGCGGCTCGCTCATCACCGCCCGCATGGCGCTCGAACAGGGCCGCGAGGTGTTCGCCGTTCCCGGATCGCCGCTCGACCCGCGGGCGGAGGGGACGAACGGACTTCTCAAGCAAGGCGCCGCGCTTGTGACCGGGGCGGCTGACGTTATTGCCGTGCTGCAGCCGATCCTCGGACAGCCGGCCGATCTGCCCGCGCGCGAACCGGAAGAAGTACCGGAACCGGTCGGCGATCCCGCCCCCAACGAGCGCAGGCGCATCGTGGCGCTGCTCGGGCCAACGCCGGTCGAGATCGATGATCTGATCCGGCTGTCGGGCGCATCGGCACCGGTCGTACGCACGGTACTGCTGGAGCTGGAGATTGCCGGGCGGCTCGACCGCCAATCCGACGGCCGCGTGTGCCTGGTCTGAAGCGCGTGTGACCGCGATCGCTGCCGAGGGCCTATGTCCGGCAACGGCCGGAGGTGCGGATATTGTCGGCCTCCAGCCGCGCGATATCGAGCAGATAGGCAAGCGTATCGAATCCGTTGCGGCGCGCCAGCAACGCCAGATCGCCGGTCAGCTCGGCGATGTAGGCGGCCGTCTCGGCCCCGCCGGCTCGAAGGTCGGATTGGCGGATCGGGGCCGCACCGGCAGCCTTGTTTTCCATCTCCCCCATCCGATCCGACCGAGCCCGTGCGCGTGACAATAGGATTGAAGTCTTTATGTCGCATAAATTGTATTACAACAATACTCTCTCAATAATTGTATTCGGCTATCCGCTCGCGGGCCGTTAGCCGGCCCCAGATTTGACACCGGGGGTCGATTTACCCATGTTCCGGCCCCACATGGAGCCTGGATTCGGCGCCCGCGCGCCGCCGAACCATCCTCAAATCATTGGTATTTCATGAATATCGTCGTCGTCGAATCGCCGGCCAAGGCCAAGACCATCAATAAATATCTCGGCCCTGGCTACGAGGTCCTGGCGTCGTTCGGCCATGTGCGCGACCTGCCCGCCAAGGACGGCTCGGTCGATCCCGACCAGGACTTCCGGATGATCTGGGAGGTCGATGCCAAGGCCCAGAAGCGGCTCAATGACATTGCCCGCGCCGTGAAAGGTGCCCGCAAACTGATCCTGGCCACCGACCCCGACCGCGAGGGAGAGGCGATTTCCTGGCACGTCCTGGAGGTGCTGAAGGAAAAGGACGTGCTGAAGGACCAGTCGATCGAGCGGGTCGTTTTCAACGCCATCACTAAACAGGCGGTCAGCGAGGCGATGAAGCACCCCCGCGGCATCGACCACGCGCTGGTCGACGCCTATCTCGCGCGGCGGGCGCTCGACTATCTCGTCGGCTTTACGCTCTCGCCGGTGCTCTGGCGCAAGTTGCCGGGTGCGCGGTCGGCCGGTCGCGTGCAATCGGTCGCGCTGCGCCTCGTCTGCGACCGCGAACTGGAAATCGAAAAATTCGTCGCGCGTGAATACTGGTCGCTCGTGGCGACGCTTGTGACGCCGCGCGGCGATGCTTTCGAGGCGCGCCTGGTCGGCGCCGACGGCAAGAAAATCCAGCGGCTCGACATCGGATCCGGCCCGGAGGCGGAGGACTTCAAGCGCGCGCTCGAGACTGCGGCGTTCCGCGTCACGTCCGTGGAGGCCAAGCCCGCCCGTCGCAATCCGCCCCCGCCGTTCACCACCTCAACGCTGCAGCAGGAGGCCAGCCGCAAGCTCGGATTTGCGCCCGCCCACACGATGCGGCTCGCCCAGCGGCTCTATGAGGGCATCGATATCGACGGCGAAACCGTCGGCCTGATCACCTACATGCGGACCGACGGCATCGACATGGCCGAGGAGGCCGTGCGCGACATCCGCAGCATGATCGGCAAGGAGTACGGCGCAAACTACGTCCCCGAAGCGCCGCGCAAGTACCAGAACAAATCGAAAAACGCCCAGGAAGCCCACGAAGCCATCCGCCCGACGGATGCGAGCCGCCTGCCCCACCATGTCGCGCGCGCGGTCGAGCCCGACCAGGCCAAGCTCTATGAACTGATCTGGAACCGCGCGGTCGCATGCCAGATGCAATCGGCGGAACTCGAGCGCACCACCGTCGATATCCAGGCCGCGGTCAACGGCCGTGCGCTCGACCTGCGCGCGACCGGTCAGGTGGTCAAGTTCGACGGTTTCCTCACGCTCTACCAGGAAGGCCACGACGAGGGCGAGGACGACGAGGAATCCCGCCGCCTGCCCGCCATGGCGCAGGGCGAAGCGCTGTCGAAACAGTCGATCAGCGCCACCCAGCATTTCACCGAACCGCCGCCGCGCTTTTCCGAAGCAGCCCTCGTCAAACGCATGGAGGAACTCGGCATCGGCCGCCCCTCGACCTATGCCTCGATCCTCGCGGTGCTGAAGGATCGCGGCTATGTGCGGCTGGACAAGAAGCGGCTCATGCCGGAGGACAAGGGACGCATCGTGGTGGCGTTTCTGGAGAGCTTCTTCCAGAAATATGTCGAGTACGACTTCACCGCCTTGCTTGAAGAGCAGCTCGACAAGGTCTCCAACAACGAATTGTTCTGGCAGGACCTGCTGCGCGACTTCTGGGAAGGCTTCACGGCCGCGGTCGGCGAGATCAAGGACCTGCGCATCACGCAGGTGCTCGATGCGCTCAACGACCTCCTGGCGCCGCATATTTTCCCGCCGCGTGCCGACGGCACCCCGGCGCGGCAATGCCCGAACTGCGGCGAAGGCCAGCTCTCGCTCAAGGTCGGCCGCTTCGGCGCCTTCATCGGCTGCTCGCGCTATCCGGAATGCCGCTTCACCCGCCAGCTATCGGCAGGCGAGAATGGCGCCGGCGTCGGCGGCGCGCGCGTGCTGGGCACCGATCCGCAAACCGGCCTCGAAGTGTCGGTGCGCTCGGGCCGGTTCGGCCCCTACCTGCAGCTTGGCGAGGGCGGCGACGGCGAGAAGCCCAAGCGCGCGAGCCTGCCCAAAGGCGTCTCGCCGGACGAGATCGAGCTCGACCGGGCGATCGGTCTGCTCTCGCTCCCGCGCACGGTCGGCAGACACCCCGAGGACGGCGAGCCGATCCTGGCCGGCGTCGGCCGCTTCGGGCCCTATGTCCAGCACGGAAAGACCTACGCCAATCTTGAAGAGGGCGACGACGTCCTCAATATAGGGCTCAACCGCGCGGTCACGCTGATCGCCGAAAAGAAGCTCAAACCCTCCAAGGGCCGCCGCTTCGGACCGGCACCGGGACGCCCGCTGGGTGAGCATCCGGACAAGGGTGGCGAAGTCGTCGCCAAGAACGGACGCTATGGTCCCTATGTCAGCCACGATGGCGTCAACGCCACGTTGCCGGCCGACAAGACAGCAGACTCGATCACGCTCGAGGAGGCCGTGGCCCTGATCGATGCGCGGGCGGCAAGCGGCGGCGGCAAGCGGACGAAAGCGGCGAAGGCGGCGAAGCAGCCGAAAGCGAAGGCACCCAAGGCAAGGGCACCCAAGGCAAAGGCACCCAAGGCCGTCAAAGAACCGAAGGCGGCAAAGCCGCCCAAGACCACGGGCAAGAAACGCGGCACGACGGACGCCGCCGAACAGACTGCCGTTGCCAGACCGCGCGCGAAGAAGAAGGTGACGGAGCCTGCGGCGAGCTGAGCGCTAGTTGCCGGGCTGAACCGGCCAAAGGTTGAATTGATCAAGACGAAGAAAAAACTTCCCGCCGCCCTGCCCTCCCGGCAGGAAATCCTTGCATTCATCAACGCCCAATCGGGAAAAGTCGGCACGCGCGAGATTGCCCGTGCCTTCGGCTTGAAGAATACGGCGCGCGCCGAACTCAAGCGCATGCTGCGCGACCTCGCCGACGCGGGCAAGATCGAGCGGCGCCGCAACAAACTGCACAAGCCCGGCACGCTGCCCCCGATGACGCTCGCCGACATTGTCTCGCGCGATCGTGACGGCGAACTGATTGCGGTGCCGGCGGAATGGGACGAGGAGGAACACGGCGCACCGCCGAAAATCCGGATCGCGGTCCCGCGGCGGCTGCGGCCTGGCGAAGCGGCCGAGATCGGCGATCGCGTTCTGTTGCGCACCGAGGCAGCGGAGGCCGACGACGAAGCGGCCTATCGCGGCCGCGTCGTCAAGATTCTGGACCGCGCCAAGCACCGCACGCTCGGCATCTTCCGAAGCCTTCCCGGCGGCGGCGGACGGCTCATTCCCGTCGACAAGAAGGCGCTCGGCCGCGAGCTTGCGATCCCGCACGGCGCGACCGCCGATGCCGCTGACGGCGAACTGGTCGCCGCCGACGTGACGAAACAGGGCCGCTATGGATTGACGGTCGCGCGCGTGAAGGAGCGGCTCGGCTCCCTGAAGGGCGAGCGCGCCGTCAGCCTGATCGCGATCCACGCGCACGGCATTCCGCAGGTCTTCGGGCGCGAGGTCGTCGCCGAAGCGCAGGCCGCCAAGCCCGCCGATTTGGCCGGCCGCGAGGACTGGCGGTCCTTGCCGCTCGTCACCATCGATCCGGTCGACGCCAAGGACCACGACGATGCGGTCCACGCCGCGCCGGACTGCGATCCGGCGAACCGCGGCGGCCATGTCGTCAGCGTCGCCATCGCCGACGTCTCGCACTATGTCACGCCGGGCTCCGCGCTTGATCGCGAAGCGCTCGAACGCGGAAATTCGGTCTATTTTCCCGACCGCGTCGTTCCGATGCTGCCCGAGCGCATATCAAACGACCTGTGTTCGCTGAAGCCGCAGGCTGATCGCGCGGCGCTCGCGGTCCGCATGGTGATCGGCGCCGATGGACGAAAGCGCAGCCACAGCTTCCACCGCGTGCTGATGCGGTCCGCGGCCAAACTGCACTATGCGCAAGCCCAGGACGCAATCGACGAGCAACCCGACGACCTGACGGCACCGCTGCGTGCGCCCGTGCTCAACCCGCTCCACGACGCTTACCGGACCATCAAACGCGCGCGCGACGCGCGCGGCCCGCTCGATCTCGATCTGCCGGAACGCAAAATCCTGCTCAAGCCCGACGGCACCCTCGATCGCGTGGTGACGCCGCAGCGGCTCGATGCCCACCGCCTGATCGAGGAATTCATGATCCTGGCCAACGTGGCCGCCGCCGAGACGCTGGAGCGCGCCGGCGTGCCCCTCGTCTATCGCGTCCATGACGAGCCCGCGCGCGAGAAGGTCGAGGCCCTGCGCGAATTCCTGCAGACGCTCGACATTTCCTTCCCCAAAGGCGGCGTGTTGCGCCCGGAACACTTCAACCGCGTCCTTGCGCAGGTGAAGGGCCGCAACGCCGAAAACCTCGTCAATGAGGTGGTTCTGCGCGCGCAAGCGCAGGCCGAGTATGCGAGCGAGAATTACGGCCATTTCGGTCTCGCCCTGCGCCGTTACGCGCACTTCACTTCGCCGATCCGCCGCTACGCCGATCTGGTCGTGCACCGCGCGCTGATCCGCGCCCTCAAACTGGGTCACGGCGGATTGCCGGCCACCGCCGATGCCGCCGCGCTCGGAGAAATCGCCGCGCGCATTTCCACCTCCGAGCGGCGGGCCATGGCGGCCGAGCGCGAAACGGTCGACCGGCTGATCGCGCACCACATGGCGGACCGGATCGGGGCCACATTCGAGGGCCGCATTGCGGGGGTGACGCGCGCCGGGCTGTTCGTGAAGCTTGACGAAACCGGCGCCGACGGCTTCATCCCGGCGCGGACGATCGGCGACGACTATTTCCAGTATCACGAGGCCGACCACGCAATGGCCGGTCGCGCGACCGGCGAAACCTACCGGCTCGGCGACCGCGTGACGGTGCGCCTTGTCGAAGCGGTTCCGGTCGCGGGCGCGCTGCGCTTCGAACTGTTGTCGGCCGGGCGCAGGGAAGCACCGCGGGCGCCGGGCCGCTCGCGCCGGCTCCCCGGACGTGGCAAGAGAGCGGCGCGGGACGAGCGCATTTTGCCGCACAAGCGGCGCGGATAGGAGAGACATGACAACGACGTACCCGGAGATTTCAGAGCCGGCCCAGCGTGATTTCCTGCGCGCCCTCGTTCGCGGCTTTTCCTGCCGCTGTCCGAATTGCGGACGCGGTCCGATGTTCGGGGCCTTTCTGAAGGTGCGGGACCATTGCCCGGCCTGTGGCGAGGACCTGCACCATCAGCGCGCCGACGACGCGCCGGCCTATTTCGTGATCGTCATTGTCGGCCATGTCGTGGTGCCGATGACCATGGCCGTCGAGATGGCATTCACCCCGCCCTACTGGGTTCACGCCGCACTCTGGATACCGCTGACCCTCATCCTCTCGATCGGACTGCTGCAACCGGTCAAGGGCGCCATCGTCGGCTGGCAATGGGCTCATCGCATGCATGGCTTCGATCCGCAATGCGAGGCGGACGACGAGCATCCTGTGGCGCCGCGGGCGGCGGATACCCGCTCCAACCCGTGACCGACGTGGCGCCATGTCCGAACTGACGGTCCGTCTGACCAAAGCCGAGCGCGACCAGTCCTTTCCCAATCGTCGGGCCAAGGATGCCGCAACCCTGATCCTGGTCGACCGCAGCGGGCCGGAACCGAAGGTGCTGCTTGGCAAGCGCCACGCCCGGCACGCCTTTCTTCCCGGGAAATTCGTGTTTCCCGGCGGAAGCGCGGAGCCGCACGACCGCACAATGCCGGTCGCAGCCCCGCTCGACAACCATGTCGAGGCCAAGCTCATGAGCCAGGTCGTGCGGCCGAGCGCGGTCAAGGCGCGTGCGCTCGCGCTCGCCGCCATCCGCGAAACCTTCGAAGAAACTGGACTGCTGCTCGGTGCCAGGCGGCCCGAGGGGCGCACCGTGCCCGCCGGGCCATGGGCCGAATTCGCCAAAGCCGGGTTCTATCCCGACCTTTCCTGCCTGCATTTCATCGCGCGCGCCGTCACCCCGCCGCGGCGGCCGCGGCGTTTCGATACCCGTTTCTTTTCGGTCGATGCGTCCGCGATCGCTCACCGCGTCGAGAATATCGTCCACGCCGACGCCGAGTTGGTCGAACTGACCTGGATCCCGATCGCGCAGGCGCGCACGCTCGACATGCCGACGATCACCGGCGTCGTCCTGCAGGAGCTGGAAGCGCGGATCGCCGCCGGTTTCGGCCACGATCTGCCGGTTCCCTTCTACCGGATGCGGCGCCGGGAATTCATTCGCCACCTGCTTTGAAGCGGGATGAGCTTTCTTCGAATCGTCATCCCGCTTTAGCTCTTTGTTTGAGCATGATCTTTTCCGAAAACCGCTTCACAGCTTCCGGGACCATGCGCTAGGACCGCGCGCGTTTTCTTGACATTCGCCGGTTGGACGCTAGGTTCCGCCGCAACTCATCACAGCCCCTTTCCGAGGTCCCCATGGCCAAGGCCGTTACGATCAAAGTGAAGCTCGTCTCGAGCGCCGACACCGGCTTCTATTACGTCACCAAGAAAAATTCGCGCACGATGACCGAGAAGCTGGCCAAGAAGAAATACGACCCGATCGCCAAGAAGCACGTCGAGTTTCGCGAATCCAAGATCAAATAGACCGGGCCCCGCGCGCGGCGGCTTCTGTGGGCGCCTGTACGGGCGCCCATTGCATTTTTTGGCCCTGTTGCGCGCCCGGCGCAGGGCACCGGAATAACAACGGATCGCTGGCGTGAATTAGGTGGCCGGCCGGAAGCGGCATCATGAGGAGGCCACTCGTACCGCTTCCGGACCGGCCGAACCCCACGGACCCAGGAGATGCGGCGGACCTGAGCATTCCGTAGGGTTATCTAAAGAGTAAAACGAAATAGGCCGCCCTATTCCGCGCCCACACCGTCGAGGCATGACGCCCGCCGCGTTACGGCAGTCAGGCTAGCGGATACCGTCAGGAAATCAATCCGCAAGTCTTTGATTCAAAGGCCGAGTTTCCGTCAACCTAAAGGATTGACGTTATCGGAGGTGGTAAACGGCAGGAGGAGGCCATTACCCGGCCGGATCATTACAGGGTGACACCGAAGCGCCCGAGGACCCAGACGGTAAGCAGATAAAGCACAGTGGTAAGCGCGCATGCCAGCGCGAGGCTGGTCCAGAAACCGGCGCCGCCCCGCAGCATCACCGGCATCAACACGAACATTGGCAGCGTGGGCAGCACATACCAGAGCGTGGCGAGCATATGGGAGGCGATCCGTTCGGGATCGCCGGTCTCTTTCCAGAGCCAGATGACGGCCAGGATCGAAACCAGCGGCAGGGAAACGATCAGCGCGCCGAGCGAAGGGCTGCGCTTTGCAACCTCGGATACGAGCGCAATGATAATTCCGGAAACGACTGCTTTGATGACGAGGTAGCTCATGCCGTCAGCAACCGATCGAGATTGCCGCGCTCGTGTGCGCGAGCGCGGCCGTCAGGCCGCATCGGCCACGACACGGTTGCGCCCGTCGCGCTTGGCGCGGTAGAGCGCCTGGTCGGCCCGCTTGAGAACGCTCGCCGCCGTATCGTCGGCGCTCTCGAGACCGGCGAGCCCGATCGAGATCGTCACGTCGATCTGGCGGTGTCCGCGATCGATCGGGAACGGTTCGGTCGCGATGCGCCGCCGCAGCCGCTCGGCAACCGTCGCCGCCACCGCCATGTCGGTTTCCGGCATGACGATGACGAACTCCTCGCCGCCATAGCGGCAGGCCAGATCGATCCCGCGGATCGACTTGCGTACCCGGATCGCGAATTCGCGCAACACGTCGTCGCCGGCATCATGGCCGTAGGTGTCGTTGATCGCCTTGAAGAAATCGATGTCGAGCACCAGAACCGACAGTGGCTTGCCGCGCGCGGCGGCCTGATCGACAAGCGCGGCCAGATGGGTCTCCATGTAGCGGCGATTGTGCAGTCCGGTCAGCGCATCGGTGATCGCGGCCTCGATCGACAACTGGACATTATCGCGCAACCGCTCCGTGTAGCGTTTCTTGCGGATCTGCGTGCGCACGCGCGCCTGCAATTCGTTCTTGTCGACCGGCCGCACCAGGTAGTCGTTGATGCCGATCTCAAGGCCGCGGGTCAGGCGAGCCTGGTCTTCGCCGTCGGCGATCGCCAGGATCGGCAGGTTGCGGGTGCGGTCGAGCGAGCGAAGCTGGCTGCACAGCCGCAGGCCATCGAAATTCTGCAGGCCGAGCGAAACGATCAGGAGTTCGTAGTTTCCCTCCGCGGCGCGGAACAGCGCGCCGTTGGGGTCGGACTCGATATCGACCGTGTTGTCGTCCTCGATCATGGCGGCGAGCCGCTCATAGGACGCCTGCCGGTCGTCGACCAGGAGGATGCGCCCGCCCCGCCCGGTCTCCGCCACCGCCTCGATTTCCGGATTCTGGATGCCGATCTCGCGCGAGGTCACCGCCCGCATGCGCAACTCATCGGTCATCATTTTCAACCGGGTCAGCGAGCGCACGCGCGCAATCAGCGCAACGTCGGACACCGGTTTGGTGAGGAAATCGTCGGCCCCCGCCTCAAGCCCGGCGACGCGGTCGGAGGACTGGTCGAGTGCGGTGACCATCACCACCGGGATATGATGGGTGAGCGGATTGGTCTTCAGACGCCGGCACACCTCGAAGCCGTCCATGTCCGGCATCATGACGTCGAGCAGGACGATGTCGCATTCCGCCCGCTCGCAGATGGCGAGCGCTTCGGCGCCGCTATAGGCGGTCGTCACGTCGAAATATTCCGCCGAGAGCCGCGCCTCCAGCAGTTTGACGTTGGCGGGAACGTCATCGACAACAAGCACGCGCGCGGTCATACGGGGCCCGTTCAGGCGTTTCCGAGAAAATGACGGATTGTCTCGATGAATTTGCCGACTGAAATCGGTTTGGACAGATAGGCTTCGCATCCACCCTCGCGGATGCGTTCTTCATCGCCCTTCATCGCAAAGGCGGTCAC
>WBUW01000421.1 GCA_008933495.1 Pseudorhodoplanes sp. | reverse complement strand
CGAGAAGCCCATCGCCTTGGCTTCCGGATAAAAGCCGCGCGCATAGAGCGCCACCGCCCGGTCGTGATTGCCGCCGGCGGCGCGATAAGCGCCGGCAAGATAGCGCACTGCATAGGTCAGGTTGGTCTCGGCGTCGAGCAGGCCGTCCGTCCCGCCCGCATAGCCCATCGCGCGCGCGGTGCCGAGGCGGATTTGCATCATGCCGTAATTGCCCTTGGAGACCGCGCGCGGATTGTAGCGGCTCTCGCGCATGATCACCCGATGCACGAGCGAGGCAGGCAGACCGTTGGCCGCGGCATGGCGGGCGACCACCGCCTGATAAGCGGCCGGCATGTCCTGCGCATCGGCGGCCGAAATCAGAAGCGAAAAAAAAGCGGCAGCCGAAAAGGCAGCCGTCGCCATAAGACGAATCATGTGTCCCTCTTTTTTTGTTGGATGGCCGGCTTGTTCGGGGCGCATTGCGGCGAGGATGCGGCAGGCGGGCGAGCCGGCTGCTTGCGCGCATCACGAAAACTTTCGGTTCGTAACGCACGCCGCGCAAGCGCGCAAAAACGGTAACATAAAGCCCTATTTTATTCGCGTCGAAGGCGCTTTCCGGCAAAATTTGCCTCGTCGGGAACCGGCTGGCGCAATAATGGCGCGCAGCGCCAGCTCAGCGCGAATGGCGCAAGGCGAGGCGCAGCGCGTGCTTCAAGTTGTCATAGGAAAACGGCGCGAACCGGAAAACGACGCGGTGCCGGCCCGCCGGCACCTCCACGCCGCGGAACAGCACATTCGCGCGCAGCACCGGCACGGGCCCGCCGTCGATCTCGGCCCGCCAGCCGGGATAATAGGTCGCGTGCAGCGCCAGCACGCCGCGCGCCTGCGCGTGCGTTTCGATCTCGACGCGGTCCGCCGTCCACGACACGATGCGAGCGAGTGCGCGATCCGGCCTGGTACCGGGCGCCGCATAGCTGCGCGATGGCGGCGTATCGTCGTCCACCAGCACGCGATCGGCGGACGGCGCGTGCAGGAGCTGGCCGGCGGCGTTGGTGGCGTCGGCGTCGGCAACCTGGATGCGATCCGAAAAGGTCACGCGCGGCATAATGTTCTTGAGCTGGTAAATCCACAGCCGCGGCCCGTCGACGAGCGTTTCCGCAACCGGCCGTTTGGAAAGGCGCGGCACGTCCTCGATCGGGCGGTCGAGCACGACATATTCCAGCCCGAGCGCACGCGCGAGCGCGCAATCATAGGAATCGAACGAGCCGGGGAAATTGCGCAGCGCCGGCGCAAAGGTCGCCTCGCCCGGCGAGACCAGCCGGTCGTAGAAGCCGATGCGCAGCGGATTGTAGCCGTTGGTCGATTCATAGCCGCGCACCATGGCGAGGTTCTGCCAGGGCCCGCCGACGCCCATGATTTCCACGCGCGGGAAGTCGCCGTTGCGCCGCCGCTCGCCCAGTTCGGCGTCAAGCCGGGCGAGCGCGCGCTGGTCGGCCGGCTGCGGGCGTTCAAGCACCGCATAGATGGCGCGGCTTTCGGCGTTGAGCGCGGAGGCCGCGTTCCACCACAACAATTCGCCGGCCGCGATCGCGGTGAGCGCGAGCGCCGCGCAAGAACGGGCGCGGGTCGTGCGCGCGAGGATCAGGATCGCCGCCACCAGAACGAGGATGTGCGCGCCCGGCAGCATGGCGACGACGCTCGCCCGCGTCTGCCCGGCGCCGATCGCCGTCTTCAAGGCCAAGGTCAGAACGACGGCGGCGGCGCCACCTGCCACGAGCAGCCGCATCGGCGGCGCCGACGGCACGCCCTGCCGGATGTAATCGGCCAGCAGCGTACCGCTGGCGAAGGCGAGCGCGGCCAGAAACACGAAGCTGGCATCGACCGGCCGCCGGAACAGATGCACGCCCGGCGCCCAGTCGAACACCGGCGCGAAGGCCGGCGTGTAGCGCCCGAGCATGTAAAGCAGCGAAACGACGAGCAGTCCCGCGATCAGCCGCCGCCCGCGCCGCCCGAGCCCGCCGCCGGCAATACCGAACAGGAGCAGCAGCACCACCGGCACGACGCCGACATACATGTAATTGAACGACTGGTCGGTGAACTGGATTTCCGGCATGCGCCAGCCGGGCCCCCAGTAATCGACCTGGTGCGAGCCGAACACATTGGCGAAGGCGAGCGTGGCGAGATTGGCGGGGTGCAGCGAGCCCTTCAGCGCGTCGTCGAGAACGATGGCGGGGCGATTGGACAAGGCCGCAAACTGGATGGTCAGCAGCATCGGCAACGCGACGAGCGCAAAGCCGGCAAGCGTCATGACGCCGAAGACCGGCCAGCGTTCGCGCAGATAGCGGGCGGGCCGCGGCGCCGCCGCGATCTCCGCGACCGCGAACACGACCAGCGCATAGCACAACAACAGCGCCACCTGGTTGCGGCCGAGCGCAAGCGCGGCGGCGACGAAGGCAAATGCCAGGGCATGGACGAGCGAACACCGTGCCAGCGCGATCTGCAGAAACAGGACCGCGACCGGAAACAGCCCGTAACTGAGGATGGCGCCGGTATGCTGCAGGCGTCCGGACGCCGCGCCGCCGAGCATAAACACCACCGCCGCCAGCGCACAGGCCGCCGCCGGCCACTGCGCCCGCCAGCCGATGACCGCCAGCGCAAGCGCCCCCGCCAGCACATGCGCATGGACCAGAAGATCGAAGGCGCGGATCGACGGCACGGCGTCGAACAAGGCCCACAACACGAAAGCGGGCACAAAGATCAGCGACTGCGGATCGGCGACGCTCGGATGGCCGCCATAGTGATACGGATTCCAGAACGGCAAGACGCCGGCCTGCAGCGAGGCGGCGAGAAAGCGGAAGAACGCGTAGAACTGATTTTTGGAATCCCACGGCACGACGGTGTCGGTCAGGATCCAGCGCGCCATCGCAACAAGCCAGACCGCCGTCACCAGCACGAGCACGGCAAACAGGCGATACAGCCGGCACTGTGGCGCCGCGCTGATGGCCGTTAGAACCGCGGCCGTCGCCCCGGCCTTGGCCCGTCCCCTGTCCTGGTCGCCCCCGGCATGACCCGTCATCGTTATCGAGGCATCTTTGTGCCTCATTGGAATGCATTTTCGGGCCTTGAATCGCCGGACACAAGCCCCCCGAACTCGCAAGGCCGTTTCCCGATGGCGCCCCATCTCCGCCCGATTGCCTCGCTCTTGCTTGCCGTCGCGCTGCTCCTGGCCGGCAACGGCCTGCAATTCACGCTGCTGCCGCTGCGCGGCACCGCCGAGGGCATGGGCACGCTGGCGCTCGGCCTGATCGGCTCGGCATATTATGTCGG
>WBUW01000420.1 GCA_008933495.1 Pseudorhodoplanes sp. | reverse complement strand
TCGCACTTGCACCGATGGTTCTTCAGATCCTCGGCAAACCCTGTTCTTTTAGAGACACGAATCCGACGCTGACGACCGCACCGCCTCCGGGCGCGTCGGCGATGTGCAGCCGCGCCCCGCAAGCATCGGCGACTTCCTTTACGATGGAAAGTCCAAGGCCGCTGCCGCCAGCGGGGGCACCGGGGGCCCGCCAGAACCGCTCGAATACCCGTTCACGGTGCTCAGGCGCAATCCCCGGCCCCCGATCGATCACATCAATCCTGCCGCCGGCCCCGACGGTGACTGTCACCTCGGCTCCGGCAGGTGATACGGCAAGTGCGTTCTCGACGAGATTGCGTATGAGGTCTTCGATCAGCGCAGCGTCGCCGCGCACCATCACCGGCACCGGCGGAGTCTCGAGAGCAACAGATGCGCCACGGGCCACCGCGAGAGGAGCGAGAATGCTGAGCGTATCGGCAGCGGTTTTCGCCAGATCGGCTCTGCCCGACGCCGGCTCGCTGCGCGCGTCGAGCCGGGCCACCGCCAGGAGTTGCTCCACCAAGCGGCTCATGCGGCGTACATCCTTGTGCAGCGGCTCCGTTCTGACGTCGGCGCCAAGCGCCTCAAGACCCGCTGCGAGGAGTTGCAGAGGGGTGCGCAATTCATGGGCTGCGTTCGCCGTAAAGCGGCGCTGAAGCGCAAAGCCAGCCTCGACGCGATCGAGCATTTCGTTGGTTGCCCGGACCAGCGGGATCACTTCGGCCGGCAGATTCATCTCCGGCAGACGCTGCTCGAGCGCACCAGGACGGATCGCGGCAGCACGCGCCGATATGTCGCGCAGCAATGCGAGGCTGCGGCGCAACGTGAAAGCCGTGAATGCAAGTGTGGCGACGAGCACGACGGGTATGGTCCACGCTATGTCGGTGAAGAACTCCGCCATGATCTGGTGCGCGATCGGCTGGTGGTGCTCAAGCTCGATATGACCGAGGTGCAGCCAGAGCCACAACGCCATTGCGGCGAATGCGGCAGTGAGGATAAGCCCCAGCCTCAACAGCAGCGTGGTTTCGAGCGAGCGCAGGCGGGTCATGC
This sequence comes from Pseudorhodoplanes sp., assembly GCA_008933495.1. Taxonomy (GTDB): domain Bacteria; phylum Pseudomonadota; class Alphaproteobacteria; order Rhizobiales; family Xanthobacteraceae; genus Pseudorhodoplanes. The sequence continues at coordinate 2,238 of WBUW01000420.1, read as the reverse complement.
CGTCGTCTCCGCCGGGGCGAGCATGTAGCCGAGCCCTCGGAAGGTGTGAATTCGCACGCCTGACCCGGCGTCTTCGAGGCGGCGGCGCAGATGATGAATGTGAACGGGGATCGCGTTCGATTCCGGCTCTTCAAGGCCGTAGACTTTATCGATCAGGGCTTCCTTGGTCACCACGCGGCCCGCGGCGAGTACGAGCTGTTCCAGAACCGCCAGCTCGTGACGGGGAAGCGGCAGCGGATGTCCGTCTATGCTCGCCGTCCGGGTGGCGAAATCGAAAGCCAGTTTCCCGACGGTCTCCACGCGCCCAAAGACCGAACCGGGACGGCGCACCAGCGCCCGCACCCGCGCCACCAGTTCGGCCATCGCGAACGGCTTGATCAGATAGTCGTCGGCGCCCGCTTCGAGCCCGGCAACCCGGTCCTCGACCGTATCGCGCGCCGTGAGCATGAGAATCGGGAGGTCGCGCCCCTCCTGTCTGAGCCTGGCCACCAAATGAAGAGCGTCTCCGTCCGGCAGCACCCGGTCGACGACGAGTGCATCGAAGTTCCCAGCGGCGACCAGAGCGGACGCATCGGTCAGCCGCCCGCAGGTATCGGAGGCGAATCCAGCCCTGATCAGCGCATCGGCCACCAGCCGCGCAAGGCGTGCTTCGTCCTCGATGACCAGAACCCGCATCGGCAACCGTTCGCAATCCGAAAACTACCTTAAACAAGCGCCTTTAGCCTACGCGACGTGCGAGGGCCTCGGATTGCCTCGATTGGATCACGGAAACCGGCCACTCAACAAGAGTCGGGGCCGAGGCCATCTCGAAAAGGGACCGCAAGAGGGCAACCAAGGAGAGGGCTAATGTTGAATCTGGTTACAGGCCGCCAGCGACCGCGCTTCATCGCCGGCATTGCCACCATTCTGTTGGTCGCCGCAGGCGCCTTCGGAATCGGGATCGCATACGCGCAAATGCCCAATCCCCCGCAGGCGGGCGGATGGCTGAAGGCGCTGCCACCTGAAAGGCAGATCGAGGCGATCGATCGCCAGTTCCGCGGCTTCGATATGGCGATGTTCGAGGTCAATTATCGTTATACGGAAATGTATTTCGCCGGCATCGAGGGAAATTGGGATTATGCCCTTTACACCGGCGAGAAGATTGCCTGGGCCATACAAAACGGCTTCGAGCGTCGCCCCAAGCGTCGGGCAAATGCTCAGGAGATTTTTTTCAAGGAGGCCTATCCCCAGGTGCTGAGCGCGATCCGGAAGAAAGATATCGCACGCTTCAAGGAAAGCGTTGACGCGCTCCGTGGTGCCTGCAACGCATGCCACACGGCCGAGCGGGTCGGTTTTATCCATGTCGGGATTCCGTCGATCAAGCAGACGCCGCTGATAAACAATTGAGGGTGTCGGACGCCCCGCTCATGCAGTAAGCCTGCGCTGTTGCTCGCGCGGATCAGGGGCTCGCGCGAGCAGTCGTCATGAATGCGAACCTGTTCAATGCGTGTTGCCAGTGGGCGGATATCTTATCATCGCCGGCGACCGGCGCCGCATGAGCGCAGGATGCGGCGATTCCAAATCAGTGTGTTGTCAGTTCTTCACGGACGACTCTGGCGGGACGCACTGATGCCGTCGAAGGCGGGCTTCAGTGACGGAAGAACGCCTGCGCCTTGTCATTGGCCTGCCGGACCGGGAGGCAATGACCGCCGCCCGATGACGGCTCGGTAGCAGATCAGGACGCCTTGCGCGGCTTCTTCTGTTCCAATGCCGTCAAAACCCGATCCGGCGAAAATGGCGTCTCGTGCAACCGGATTCCGACCGCATCGTAGATCGCGTTGCCAACCGCTGCGATGGCGCTGGCCAGCGCGCCCTCGCTGGCCTCCTTCGCGCCGAACGGACCGTTAGGGTCGATGCTTTCGACAATCTTGAGGTTGATGGGCGGAGATTCGACAATCGTAGGCACACGATAGTCGAGCATGTTGGCGTGCAACGGAAGACCATCGTGGTAGAGGTTCTCCTCGCTCAGTGCCTGGCCCAGACCCATCCAGACCTGGCCCTCGATTTGTCCTTCGACCGAAAGCGGATTGATGGCAAAGCCGCAATCGAGCGCGGTCCATAGCTGCTCGACGGTTACGATGCCGGTATCGCGGTCGACATGAACCTGCGCGACGGTGGCCCCGAACGAATAGGCCATGGAAGGGCCAACTGCCGATCCGCGGAATTTGACCGTGCCCTGGTAGCTCGCCGGTACCGTAA
>WBUW01000419.1 GCA_008933495.1 Pseudorhodoplanes sp. | reverse complement strand
CGCCGGGCGCGCGCCCGGCCGCCTCGTCCGGTTCTGGCGCTTCATTGTCACGCAGGGCTTTTCAAGCCTGACGCGGCGCATCGTCCTGCTCAACGTGGCGGGCCTGCTGGCGCTGTTCATCGGCATTCTCTATCTGTCGCAATTCCGCGCCGGCCTGATCGACGCGCGGGTGCGCAGCCTCGGCGTGCAGGCGGAAATCATTGCCGGCGCCATCGCCGCGTCGGCGACGGTGGAGACCGACAGCATCACCATCGATCCGGAGAAGCTGCTCGAATTGCAGGCCGGAGAAAGCTACGGGCCGCCCGACGATTTCCTGTCGGCGCTGGAATTCCCGATCAATCCGGAGCGCGTCGCTCCGGTCCTGCGCCGCCTGATCTCGCCCACCAACACGCGCGCCCGCATCTACGACCGCGACGGCGTGCTGCTGCTCGACAGCCGCAGCCTCTATGGCCGCGGTGACGTGTTGCGGTTCGACCTGCCGCCGCCCAATGCCGGGAAGCCCGGGTTCATCGAGAAGCAATGGAATTCGATCCGCAAGTGGCTCGGACGCGGCGATCTTCCGCTTTATATCGAGCTTGGTCCGGACAACGGCAAAGGCTATCCGGAAGTGGCGCAGGCGCTCGCCGGCCAGAAAGCGAGCGTGGTGCGCATCAATGCGCGCGGCGAGGTGATCGTGTCGGTCGCGACTCCGGTGCAGCGCTTCCGCGCGGTGCGCGGCGCGCTCTTGTTGTCCACCCAGGGCGCCGACATCGACCAGATGGTCGAGGCCGAGCGGCTCGCCATCTTCAAGGTCTTTCTGGTCATGGCCGCGGTCATGATCGTGCTGTCGATCCTGCTCGCCGGCACCATCGCCGGGCCGGTGCGGAGGCTGGCCGACGGCGCCGACCGCGTGCGCCGGCGCATCCGCTCGCGCGTGGAGATTCCCGACTTCACGCGCCGTGGCGACGAGATCGGCCATCTGTCCGGCACGCTGCGCGAGATGACCAACGCGCTCTACAGCCGCATCGAGGCGATCGAGAGCTTTGCCGCCGACGTCGCGCACGAACTGAAGAACCCGCTCACCTCGCTGCGCTCGGCGGTCGAGACCCTGCCGCTCGCCAAGACCAAGGAGAGCCAGGATCGCCTGCTCGCGGTCATCCAGCACGACGTGCAGCGGCTCGATCGCCTGATTTCGGATATTTCCGACGCCAGCCGGCTGGAGGCCGAATTGCAGCGCCAGGAGGCCGAGGCGGTCGACCTGAAGGAGCTGTTGGCCATGCTGGTCGAGGCGGCCAACGAAGTGCCGCATGACGGCGGCGCGCGGGTGGCCTTGTCGTTCGAGGCCGCCGGCGCCGGGGCGTTCGTCGTGCCCGGGCACGATTCGCGGCTGGCGCAGATCGTGGACAATCTCGTGCAGAATGCCCGCTCGTTCTCGCCGCCGGGCGCCAGCGTGCGCATCACCGCGCGGCGGCTGAAGAACGAGGTTGAAATCGTCGTCGACGACGAGGGACCCGGCATCCGGCCCGATGCGTTCGAGAAGATTTTCGAGCGCTTCTATACCGATCGCCCGCATCAGGGCTTCGGCCAGAATTCCGGTCTCGGCCTGTCGATTTCCAAGCAGATCGTCGAAGCGCATGGCGGGCGGCTGTGGGCCGAGAATCGTCTGGGCGGCCCCGCGCATGAAGGCGCCGAGCCGAAAGTGCTGGGTGCGCGCTTTGTCGTGCGTCTGCCGGCAATGTGATGCCGGACGCCGGCCCCACCATCCACGCCTCCGCGGTTCTTGTCGGCGCGCGCGCGCTCCTGATCCGCGGCCCGGCCGGCAGCGGCAAATCGCGTCTGGCGCTGGCGCTCATCGAAGGAGCCCGCGATAGGCCCGGCCGTTTCGCGCGCCTGGTCGCCGACGACCGCGTGCTCGCCGAGGCGCGGCACGGGCGGCTGATCGTGCGCGCGCCGCAGCCGCTGCGCGGATTGATCGAGGTGCGCGGACTGGGCATCCGCCGGCTTCCCTGGGAGCCGTGCGCCGTCGTCTCGCTCGTGGTCGACCTGGCGGCGGACGATTCCGCGCGGCTGCCCCAGCCGGCCAGCGTGGAGACCGCGATTTCGGGTATCGGTATCGCGCGACTCCCGGTCGCACCGGGCGAAGACCCCCTGCCGGCGGTCAACGCCTTCCTACATACCGACCGGGGCGATGAATAATGCCGGTTTGGCCGGCAGACTGGCACGATGGCCACGCCGTCCCCATTTACCGCAACGCAACATTGGCGCCATAATGGCTCAAAGGCCCTTGCCAAGGGCCTTCGGATGGTCATCATGGGCGCCCTTTCGTGCGGCGCAACCAAAAAACCGCGCCCGCGAGGAGTTCTTTGATGATTGGCCTCGTTCTGGTTACCCATGGCCGGCTTGCCGTCGAATTCCGGGCCGCGCTTGAACATGTCGTCGGCCCCCAGCAGCAGATCGAGGCGATCACCATTGGTCCCGACGACGACGTCGAACAGCGGCGCAAGGACATCATCGAGGCGATCAAGCGGGTCGATACCGGGGACGGCGTCGCCGTGCTCACCGACATGTTCGGCGGCACGCCGTCGAACCTCTCGATTTCCTGCATGAGCCGGCCGAAGGTCGAGGTCGTCGCCGGCATCAATCTGCCGATGCTGGTCAAGCTCGCCAAAGTGCGCGCGGAGTGTCCGCTCTCGGACGCCGTCATCGCCGCACAGGAAGCCGGCCGCAAATACGTCACCATCGCCAGCCGGGTGCTCGCCGGGAAATGACGCAGGACGCCGGCGCGCGCGGCGGCGCGTTCATCCGCATTATCGAAATCACCAACAAGAAGGGCTTGCACGCCCGTGCCTCGGCGAAATTCGTGCAGATGGTCGAGCGCTTTGAGGCCGACGTGCGCGTCACGCGCGGCTCGGAGACGGTGGGCGGCACTTCGATCATGGGCCTGATGATGCTGGCGGCGGGGCCCGGCACCGCGATCCGGATCGAGGCGCGCGGCCGGCAGGCGGCGGAAGCGCTGGCGGCGATCTGCGAACTCGTCAGCGGGCGCTTCGGCGAGGACGATTGAGGGCAAGACCGCGCGCCGCGTCGCCTGCGAGGCCGACGACAGCCGCGCAAGCCTCGGAGACCGAAATCTGCTAAAGCGGGATGACTTTTCTCTGAATCGTCATCCCGCTTTAGCTTATTGAATGAGCATGATCCCGAAAACCGGCGACTGTCTTGATTGTCAAGGCTTCAGGGGCATTTCTTGGAATAGTCGGTTGCCTTTGACGAGCGCATTTGCGGTGACGAGTAGCTTTCGAGCGATAGCGATGAGGGCGACTTTTCCGGGC
>WBUW01000418.1 GCA_008933495.1 Pseudorhodoplanes sp. | reverse complement strand
AAAGGCTTCCGCGCCTCAAGGAACGCCGCACCCAGAACGGGACCACCTTGTCGGGCGGCGAGCAGCAGATGCTCGCCATCGCGCGGGTGATGGTCGGCGACCCGAAATTATTGCTGGTGGACGAACCGGGCGAAGGGCTTGCGCCGATGATCGTTGCGGACATCTATGCGATTCTGGAAGAGATGAAGCACGCGGGCCGCACCATTATCCTGGTTGAACAGAACGTCTCCCAGGCGCTGCGGTTCTTCGACCGGTTTGTGGCGATGGAACGCGGGCGGATCGTGCTGGAAGGCAAAGGCGGGTTGCAAGCCGACCGCAATGCGCTGATGAGGGTAATCGCCGTCTGAGCGGCGGGGTTGTGCCGACCGGATCGGCCGGCGGCAGCATTCTTGATTTCCGTCAATGCCCGGGGGCGGAATCCACCCCAGTTATTTTCAATGGCCCATTCCCGTCCCGCAATCGTCAGCGGCGCACGCAACGCTCCGCCGTTTTTGTTGGATATTCCGCGCCGCCTGCTGTCGATCGTGCCGCTGGTCGTCCTTCAACCGGTGCTCGACCGGATTGCAACGCACGTCGCGCGATCGCGGCCGCGGCTTTTCGCGCGGCTCGGCCCCCATACGGACAAGCGCTATCTTATCGATCCCGTCGACCTGCCATTTGTACTCGTTCTGATTCCAAATTCCGCGCAGCCGTTCCTGAAGGCCTTTCCGCGCGACGGCAAGGTCGAGTACGATGCCGGTATTGCCGGCCGCTTCATCAACCTGCTGACCATGATCGACGCTTCGCTTGATGGCGATGCGTTGTTTTTCACGCGCGATCTGCGCGTGGTCGGCGATGTCGAGGCCGTGGTCGCGTTGCGTAATGCACTCGATGATTGCGACGGCAGCATCGTCGACACTATAACGGGTGCGTTCGGCCCCTTGTCCGGTCCCGCCGGACTGGCACTGTCGGTCGTGCGCAGAATGACGGCCGGACACCGGCCGGTGTGAGGCTTGATGTGAGCGCGACCGAATTCCACCGCCCGGAACTGGTCTGCCCGGCAGGCACGCCGGCGGCCGCCCGCGCCGCCGTCGACGCGGGCGCGGACGCGGTTTATTGCGGCCTGCAGAACGCCACCAATGCGCGCAATTTTCCCGGACTGAATTTCACCGAAGAGGAGATCGCCGAGACTGCCGATTACGTGCACGGCCGCGGCGCAAAAATTCTATTGGCGGTGAACACGTTTCCCCCGGCGGGGAAATTCGATCTCTGGCGGGGCGCGATCGATCTTGCCGTGCGCCGCGGCATTGACGCCGTCATCGTCGCCGATATCGGCGTGGCCGCTTATGCGTCCAGTCGTTACCCCGCGCTGCGGATGCACCTGTCGGTGCAGGCGGGCGCCTCGTCGCCCGAGGCTATCCGCTTCTATTGCGAGGAATTCGGCGTAAAGCGCGTGGTGCTGCCGCGCATGCTCACGGTCTCCGAAATCGCCGACATCCATCGCCAAATTCCCTGCGAAATCGAGGCCTTCGTTTTCGGCAATATCGGCATGATGGCCGAAGGACGTTGCAGCCTGACCAATTATGCGACCGGCGTCTCGACCAACATGGACGGAATCTGCTCGGCGGCCGGCGATGTCCATTATGACGAGGATGCGGCCGGCAATCTGACGGTCAGGCTCGGCAATTTCGTGCTCGACCGGTTCGGTTGCAACGAGAGTGCCGGCTATCCGACAATCTGCAAGGGCCGCTATTCGTGTTCGGCGCGAACCGAACCCTATTATGCGTTTGAGGAGCCGGTAACGCTCAATCTGTCCGCGTTGCTGCCCGACCTGATGCGCGCGGGCGTCACGGCGCTGAAGATCGAGGGCCGCCAGCGCAGCCGCGCCTATGTGAAAGCGGTCGTCGCGGCCTTCCGCAAGGCAGTCGACGACATCGGGGCCGGAAAGGAAGCTCGCCTTGCCGACCTCATCGCGTTGACGGAAGGCTACAGGGAGACGGAAGGCGCCTTCCGCAGCAAGACATGGCGATAGGGCAGGAGAAAGCCGAACTGACGCTCGGGCCGGTTCTGTTCAACTGGCAGCCCGAGCGCTGGCGCGACTTCTATTACCGGATCGCCGACGAGGCGCCGGTGGGCACGGTTTATCTTGGCGAGGCGATCTGCTCCAAGCGCGGACCGTTTTTCGATCCCTATTACGAGCCTGTGGTCGAGCGGCTGACCGCCGGTGGCAAGACCGTTGCGTTCTCGACGCTCTCCGAAGTGATGCTGCGTCTTGACCGCCAGATGATCGAGCGCGTCTGCGCTTCACCCGATCTGCTAGTGGAGGCCAATGACGCGTCGGCCGTGTTCTATCTCCGGGGGCGGCCGCACCATATCGGCCCGTTCATGAACGTCTATAATGAGCAAGCCGCGCTTGCGCTCGTGCAGCGCGGAGCCCGCAACATATGTGTGCCGACCGAGATGCCGGCCTCGGCCTTGCGCGAATTATGCGCCGCGGTCCGCACGCACATGGTGACGATCGAGGCCCAGGTTTTCGGGCGGATGTCGCTTGCGCTGTCGGCGCGCTGCTATCATGCGCGTGCGCATGGACGCACCAAGGATAGCTGTCAGTTCGTGTGCGAGAATGACCCCGACGGGCTCGATTTGAAGGCGCTCGACGGACGTTCGTTTCTGACGATCAACGGCATTCAGACGCTTTCATACGACTATCTCAATCTGATCCGGCAGGTGCCGGATTTGTGCGCCATGGGCGTTGCGCGTTTGCGGCTGTCGCCGCATACCTGCGACATGGTCGCGGTGGCGTCGGCTTTCCGCGACGTGCTCGACCGGCGCATCGAGCCCGACGAGGGAATGCAGCGCCTGAACGCCCTGCAACTTTCCGCACCATTCTCGAACGGCTTCTATTACGGCAAGCCCGGATACAGCCTGGTCAACCCGGAAGCGGCCCGCGCCACGGTCTGATCGGCCTCCGCCTTATTCTTCCGATGCTGCCATCGCCTCGGCATGGAAATCGCCGGTGAGCCCGCCTGCGCGCATCAAATCGGGATAGGCCCGGCGGAAGTCGGCCTGGATCGGGTCGAACGGGACATCGGCAAATGTTCCGCGATCGTTGAGATACTCCATGTGTCGCCGTCCGGTGCGGTCGAACGGATGGAACAGCGAGTCCGATGTCCCGTCGAATTCCAGCGGCTTGAGCCCGAGTCTTTCGCACAGCGCGAGGTCGAACACCGGCGTTGCCTTGACCCAGCGGCCGGCAAGGAACAGGTCGGAATAGGAGTGCCACATGAACAGATCGCTCTTCTGGCGGGCGTAGAGGCGCGGCGAGGTCATGTGGTTCCTGACGT
>WBUW01000417.1 GCA_008933495.1 Pseudorhodoplanes sp. | reverse complement strand
GAACCGGTCGAGGCGTCGATCCACGAAGCGTTCGACCTCGTGTTCTCGCCGCAAGACCCGGCGGCCGGCGGCGGCGTTGCGGCGGAGGTCGCTTTCGATACCGACGAGCCACCCGAGCCGCTGGCCGGAGCGACGATCGATCTCGGCGCCATCGCCGCGGAATTCTTCCTCCTGGGGATCGATCCCTATCCGCGCAAGGCGGGAGCCGTTTTCGAGGCTCCAAGTCCCCCGGAAGACCCGTCTTCCCATCCATTTGCCGCCCTGGCCGCGTTGAAAAAGGGCAAATCGGACGGCGACACCTGACCGGCATTCACGCTGCATTGCGGTAGATATTGTGTTGAGGCCCTGAACCGCTATTGTCGCCGGCCGCCGGGCCACGGCCATTGCCGGCCCGCCTTCCCACGCCGAAAGGCAACAGTCAGATTCATGCCAACAAAGGTTCGCATTGCACTGGACGCCATGGGCGGGGACCATGGTCCGTCGGTCGTGATCCCGGGCGCCGCGCTTTCGCTGCAGCGCCACCCGGACGCCGAATTCATCATTGTCGGCGACCGCGCCCGGATCGAACCGCTGCTCGCCGGCTATCCCGAGTTGCGCAAGGCGTCGCGGATCGCCCATACCGACGTCGCCATCCGCATGGACGACAAGCCGAGCCAGGCGCTGCGCTACGGGCGCTGGAAGTCCTCGATGTGGCTGGCGATCGATGCGGTGAAGAGGAACGAGGCCGATGTGGCGGTGTCGGCCGGCAATACCGGCGCGCTCATGGCGATGGCGAAATTCCACCTCAAGACCATGGCCCGGATCGAACGGCCGGCGATTGCCGCGATCTGGCCGACCTTGCGCGGGGAATCGGTGGTGCTCGATCTCGGCGCCTCGATCGGCGCAGACACCCAGCATCTGATCGATATGGCGGTCATGGGCGGCGCGATGGCGCGCATCCTGCTCCATATCGACCGGCCCACCGTCGGCCTGCTCAATATCGGGGTCGAGGAGGTCAAGGGCCTCGACGAAGTGCGCGCGGCCGGCCAGTGGCTGCGCGAACACGCTTTGCCGCACCTTGAATATGTCGGATTCGTCGAGGGCGACGATATCGGCAAGGGAACGGTCGATGTCGTGGTCACCGAAGGGTTTGCCGGCAATATTGCGCTCAAGACCGCCGAGGGAACGGCGCGCCAGATCGGCGGTTACCTGAAGGCGGCCATGTCGCGTTCACTTCTGGCGCGCATCGGCTATCTGTTCGCGCGCGGCGCCTTCCGGGCGCTGGCCGAAAAGGTGGATCCGCGCCGGTCCAATGGCGGCGTCTTTCTCGGCCTTAACGGGGTGGTGATCAAGAGCCATGGCGGCACCGACGGCGAGGGGTTCGCAGCCGCCGTCGATATCGGATACGAGATGGTGCGTTACGAGTTGCTGGCGAAGATTTCGCAGATGCTGGTTCATCAGAATCACGACACCGCCGCCCGGCCGGCCGCAGGAGCGGTTTCGTGAAAGTTCGTTCGGTGATTTTGGGTGCGGGCTGCTACCTGCCCGAGCGCGTGCTGACCAATGCCGATCTCGCCAAGATGGTCGACACCTCCGATGAGTGGATCGTCCAGCGCACCGGCATTCATGAGCGTCACATCGCGGCCCCCGGTCAGGTGACGTCCGATCTCGGGCTGCGGGCGGCGCGCGCCGCGCTCGCCGACGCCAAGGTCGATCCGCAGACGATCGACCTGATCGTCCTGGCCACGTCCACGCCCGACAACACGTTTCCGGCGACCGCGGTCAGCATCCAGGCCGGGCTCGGGATTACCGGGGGCGCCGCCTTCGATCTGCAGGCGGTGTGTTCGGGCTTTGTCTTCGGCCTGGCCACCGTCGACGGTCTGCTGCAGACCGGCAATTTCAAGCGTGCGCTCGTGATCGGCGCGGAAACCTTCTCGCGGATTCTCGACTGGAGCGACCGCACGACCTGCGTGCTGTTCGGCGACGGCGCGGGCGCCGTGGTGCTGGAGGCGCAGGAGCAACCCGGGGAGCCGACCGACCGCGGCGTGCTGGTCACCCGGCTGCGCTCGGACGGCCGCCACAAGACCAAGCTCTATGTCGACGGCGGCCCGTCATCGACCCAGACCGTCGGCCACGTGCGGATGGAGGGCAAGGAGGTGTTCCGGCACGCGGTGGCGATGATCACCGATGTGGTCGAGGATGCCTTCCGGGTGACCGGTTATACCGCAAAGAGCATCGACTGGTTCATCCCGCATCAGGCCAACAAGCGCATCATCGACGGCTCCGCGCACAAGCTCGGGATCGACGCGAACAAGGTCATCATTACGGTCGACAAGCACGGAAACACCTCGGCGGCCTCGATTCCGCTCGCCTTGTGCGCGGGTCTGGCCGACGGGCGCATCAAACGCGGCGATCTCGTCATGCTGGAGGCGATGGGCGGCGGCTTCACCTGGGGCGCGGCGCTCGTGCGCATGTAAGCGTGCATGGACCGGCGCCGGTCCGGGCAAGGGTACACCGCCGTTTCCCGATACCGTTCTGCGGAACCGGGAAAAATCGTGATTATCAAATCGGTTGACCGGTGTTTTTCAAGCTCATATCGTTAGAAAAATCAGTGTGATCGCCGAGTAGGGGCTGAAGGCGATGGCGGCAAAGACGGTCACTCGTGCCGACCTGTGCGAGGCTGTTTATCAGAAGGTCGGTCTTTCGCGTACTGAGTCCGCCGCTTTGGTCGAACTCGTGCTCAAGGAAATCACCGATTGTCTGGAGCGCGGCGAAACGGTGAAGCTGTCGTCGTTCGGCTCGTTCGTCGTGCGCAAGAAGGGACAGCGCATCGGCCGCAATCCGAAGACCGGGAAGGAAGTACCGATCTCGCCGCGCCGGGTCATGGTGTTCAAGCCGTCAGCCATTCTCAAGCAGCGTATCAATGGCGGACTCGTTGATAGCAGCGTGAGCGATGACGATTGATTCCGCCCCCCGATAGCCGCTGACGCGTCGTTTCGAGGGAGGGTCGGCTTTTGGACAAGGCGCCGGACGCTTTTCGCACGATCAGCGAAGTCGCGGACGAACTTCAGGTTCCGCAACACGTGCTTCGTTTCTGGGAAAGCCGCTTCTCGCAGATCAAGCCGATGAAGCGCGCCGGCGGCCGGCGCTATTACCGTCCCGACGACGTCGCGCTGCTGCGCGGGATTCACCGTCTGCTCTATGGCGAGGGCTATACCATCCGCGGCGTGCAGCGCATCCTGAAGGAACAGGGTGTCAAGTTTGTCGAGAATGTCTGGCAGACCGATGCCGAACAGCCGCCGCACCGGGCCGCCGACGGTTCCGATTTCCATGATGAAGAAAAA
>WBUW01000416.1 GCA_008933495.1 Pseudorhodoplanes sp. | reverse complement strand
CGGTGGAGAAGGTGAAGAGCACCGATCCCGACAAGGTCATCGATGCGCTGCCGGGCATCGAGGCCCCGAACCTGACGGGCGGCATGTCGAAGATGCTGCCCAACCATCACATCACCAAGCCGGTGCTGATCGGCGAAGTGCGCGGCGACGGCCAGTTCGACGTGGTGTGGAAGACCGACGGTCTGGTGCCGGGCGACGCCTGGTCCGATCATCTGGACGGCTCGAAGGATCTCGAGGCCGACTGGGTCAAGCTCAAGTGCGGCAATTACAACACCAAGACCAAGAAGTGCGGCGGCCAGAGCTCCTGATCGCGCACGCCTGACAACACCGGGGGCGGCGGTGCGCCGCCGCCTCCTCCTCTCAGACGGCCGGGACGAGACCAATGCGCACGACGCGCGATCTTCTGATCGCACTCCTGTTTATCGGCGGATACGTGGTCGCCGCGATGGCGGCGCTGGCCGCCGCCGGCGGGCCGGCGCGGGCGCAGACCTACCAGGCCGCGCTGGAAAAGTTTTCAGCCGACAGCTTCGGCGAGACCGAGGCCGGCATTGCCGCGGTGGCGGCCAGCGGGCACGCCCTGGCGGCGCGGGTGATCGAGGCGCTGCAGAATGCGCGCCTGCAATTCGATCCGGCGACGCAAAAGATCTATATCCGCACCGGCGACGCGACGGTGCTCGACGCGGCGAGCGGGTTGGCGGTGCCGGCGCCGGCCGCGCTGAAGACGGTGCGCATCAACAACCGGCTGCGGCGCGCGATCGACGCGGCGCTCGGCGGGCTGACGCTGTTGTCCGCCGATCCCGGCAAGCGCTATGAGGCGGCGCAGGCGGTGTTCAAGTCGCGCGACGCTTCCGCGCTGGCGACCCTCGATGCCGCCATCGCGAAGGAAACCGACAGCCGCATCAAGCGCGCGCTGACCGAGGCGCGCGCCGCCGCCATTCTCTACAAGCCGCAAACACCGGAGGCCGACCAGCTCGCGGCAATTGCGGTTGTCAAGGCGCGCGGCGATCAGGAGGCCGTGGCCTTGCTGGCCGGTCTGCCGGCAAATACGCCGCCGGCGGTGAAGACGGCCGCCGCCGACGCCATCGCGGCGATCCAGAGCCGGCTTGCGATGTGGGAAGCCGTGCAGAACGCCTGGTACGGGCTTTCGCTCGGCTCGGTGCTACTGCTCGCCGCCATCGGGCTTGCCATCACCTTCGGCGTCATGGGCGTCATCAACATGGCGCATGGCGAGATGGTGATGCTCGGCGCCTATGTCACCTTCGTCGTGCAGGACCTGATCCGGCAGCATTATCCCGGGCTGTTCGACTATTCGCTGGCGATCGCGATCCCGCTCGCCTTTCTCGTATCCGGCTTCATCGGCGTCCTGATCGAACGCGGCATCATCCGCTTCCTCTATGGCCGCCCGCTGGAGACGCTGCTCGCCACCTGGGGCCTCTCGCTCATCCTGCAGCAGGCGGTGCGCACGATCTTCGGTCCCACCAACCGCGAGGTCGGCAATCCGTCCTGGATGAGCGGGGCGTTCGAACTGGGCCAGATCACCATCACCTTTAATCGGCTGTGGATCGTGGTCTTCACGCTGGCGGTCTTTGTCGCCCTGCTGGCGCTGCTGCGCTTCACGCGCATGGGACTCGAAATGCGCGCGGTGACGCAGAACCGCGCCATGGCCGCGGCCATGGGCATCCGCACCAGCCGCGTCGATGCGCTCACCTTCGGGCTCGGCTCCGGCATCGCCGGCATTGCCGGCGTGGCGCTGTCGCAGATCGACAATGTCTCGCCCAATCTCGGCCAGAGCTACATCATCGATTCCTTCCTCGTGGTGGTGTTCGGCGGCGTCGGCAATCTGTGGGGCACGCTGGTCGGCGCGTTTGCGCTCGGCGTCGCCAACAAGTTCCTCGAGCCGTTTGCCGGCGCCGTGCTCGGCAAGATCGCGATCCTGGTGCTGATCATCCTGTTCATCCAGAAGCGCCCGCGCGGCCTGTTCGCGCTCAAGGGCCGGGCGGTGGAGGCATGAGGAAGAGCAAGGCGGTGATGCAAGTTCACCTCTCCCCGCTGCATCCGAACTCGGGTTTACCCGAGTTCGGTCAACAAATTGGCCGAAGTCGGAAACATCCGACTTCGGCGGAGAGGCCGGCACGCGCAGCGTGCCGGGTGAGGGGTCGTGCAATGCCCCTCACCCGGCTCGGACCTCACGGTCCTCGCCACCCTCTCCCCGCGCAGCGGGGAGAGGGAAGGAGGGCCGCATGAACGGTCTCCTGATCCGCTCGCTCGATCGCGGCGCCACGGTGTTTCTGGCCGTCGTCATGGCCGCCGCCGTGCTCGTTCCGGCGCTCAATCTGCTGGCGCCGGAAACCTCGCCGTTCCACGTCCCCACCTACATCGTCGCGCTGTTCGGCAAATATGTCTGCTACGCGCTGCTCGCGCTCTCCATCGACCTGATCTGGGGCTATTGCGGCATTCTCTCGCTCGGGCACGGCGCCTTCTTCGCGCTCGGCGGCTATGCCATGGGCATGTATCTCATGCGCCAGATCGGCAGCCGCGGCGTCTATGCGCATCCCGTCTTGCCCGACTTCATGGTGTTCCTGAACTGGAAGGAATTGCCCTTCTTCTGGTACGGCTTCGACCACTTCGCCTATGCGCTCCTGATGATCGTGCTGGTGCCGGGCCTGCTCGCCTTCGTGTTCGGCTGGTTCGCCTTCCGTTCGCGCGTGACCGGCGTCTATCTGTCGATCATCACGCAGGCCATGACTTTTGCGCTGATGCTCGGCTTCTTCCGCAACAATTTCGGCTTCGGCGGCAATAACGGGCTGACCGACTTCAAGGACATTCTCGGCTTCAATGTGCAGGCGCAAGGCACGCGCGCCGCCCTGTTCGCGATTTCGTGCATTGCGCTCGCGACGGGCTTCATCGTCTGCCGCGCGCTGGTGAGCTCGAAATTCGGCAAGGTGCTGGTCGCCATCCGCGACGCGGAGGCGCGCACGCGCTTTCTCGGCTACCGCGCCGAATCCTACAAGCTGTTCGTGTTCACGCTCTCGGCCGGCATGGCCGGGGTGGCCGGCGCGCTCTATGTGCCGCAGGTCGGCATCATCAATCCGGGCGAGTTCGCGCCCGGCAATTCGATCGAGGCGGTGATCTGGGTCGCGGTCGGCGGGCGCGGCACGCTGACCGGCGCCGTGCTCGGCGCCGTCCTCGTCAACTATGCCAAGACCACCTTCACCACCGGCGCGCTCGCGCCCTACTGGCTGTTCGTGCTCGGCGGCCTGTTCATCGCGGTGACGCTGTTCCTGCCGCGCGGCATCGTCGGCACGCTCGCGTACTGGTGGGGCG
>WBUW01000415.1 GCA_008933495.1 Pseudorhodoplanes sp. | reverse complement strand
GAGCAGAAGGCATTTGCCCTGCTCGGCCTGCTGACCGCCAAGCCCGTGCTCTATGTCTGCAACGTCGACGAGGCGTCGGCGGCGGCCGGCAATGCCCATGCGCGCAAGGTGGAAGCGCGCGCGAAGGTGGAAGGCGCCGTCTCGGTCGTCATTTCCGCCAAGATCGAATCCGAAATCGCCGTGCTCTCGCGCGCGGAGCGCGACGAGTATCTCGCCGCCGTTGGCCTGAAGGAGGCCGGGCTCGACCGCCTGATCCGCGCCGGCTACCAGTTGCTCGACCTCGTGACCTATTTCACCGTCGGCCCGAAAGAGGCGCGCGCCTGGACCATCACCCGCGGTACCAGGGCGCCGCAGGCGGCCGGGGTGATCCACACCGACTTCGAGCGCGGCTTCATCCGGGCGGAGACCATCGCCTATGACGACTATGTCCGGTTCGGCGGCGAGGCCGGCGCACGCGACAATGGAAAACTGCGTCTTGAGGGCAAGGACTACGTGGTGGCCGACGGCGATGTGATGCATTTCCGGTTCGCGACTTGAGCCCCGCCGGGCGTAGCGACCCTGCACACAGCGCATAGGCGGACCGTTGACGACACCCCCCGCGACAGGAAACATGGCGCTCTTTTTGAGCCGAGGCAGACCGTGACCAGATTGTATTTCGAAGACTTCAAACCGGGCCTCCTGGGCGAATTCGGCCCGCGCGAGATCACCCGCGACGAGATCATCGCCTTCGCCACCGAATTCGACCCGCAATCCATGCATCTCGACGAGGAGGCCGCGCGTGAAACCATGCTCGGCGGCCTCTCCGCCTCCGGCTGGCACACCTGCGGGGTGATGATGCGGATGCTGTGCGACTGGTTCATTCTCAATTCCGCGTCCATGGGCGCCAACGCCATCGACGAGGTGAAATGGCTGCGTCCGGTCCGTCCCGGCGACCAGTTGACCCTGCGCACGACAATTCTGGAGACGCGCGCATCGCAGGGCCGTCCGGAAATGGGTTTTGTCTCCTGTCTGTTCGAAATGCTGAATGCGTCGCGTGAAACGGTCATGGAAATGCGCAGTTCACTGATCATGGGCCGCCGGGCGGCACCGAACCGGCCATGAAATATTTCGAGGATACCGCGATCGGCGAGCGCCTCGAACTCGGGGCGCACCAGTTCCGGGCGGATGACATCAAGGCGGTGGCACGCCGTTTCGATCCGCAGCGCTTCCACCTCGACGAAGGCGAGGCCGAGCGCTCGCATTTCGGCGGCTTGTGCGCATCCGGCTGGCATACCGGCTTCGTCTGGATGCGGATGTTTGTCGAGTATCGCAATGCCCTGACCAAGAAAATGCGCGCCCGCGGCGAGCCGGTCGCAGAGCTTGGTCCCTCGCCCGGCTTCCAGGCCTTGAAATGGCTGCGGCCGGTCTATGCCGGCGACACGATCAGCTACGCGATGGAGGTCGTCGAAAAGCGCGAATCGAAAAGCCGGCCGGACTGGGGCATCGTACAGTTTCTGGTTACCGGCACCAATCAGCGCGGCGAACCGGTCTTCACTTTTTCGAGCATCAATTTCGTCGAGCGCCGGGCGAGACGCAGCGCGTGACCGACGAGACCGCGAACCGCGCCGGCGACGCCGCCACCACGCAGGCGGAGCGGCGGACGTTCGCGGTCGCAGCCGGCGCGCACGCGCTGCACGACGGCTATACCGACGTTCTCTATGTCATGCTGCCGGTATGGCAGGCTGAATTCGGGCTGTCCTATGCAGCGGTCGGCGCGCTGCGGGCGATGTTCACCGGCGCCATGGCGGGACTTCAGATTCCGGCCGGCCAGCTCGCCGACCGTGTCGGGTCGGCGACGGTACTGGCGCTTGGCACCGCGCTTTCCGGCCTCGGTTTCGGCATTGCCGGCGCGAGCACCGGCTTTGCCGTGCTCGTGGTCGCACTCCTGGTCGGCGGCATCGGTTCCAGCACGCAGCATCCGGTCGCCTCCGCGCTCGTGGCGCGCGCCTATGCCGGCCCGCGCTCGCTGAAGGCGATCGGCGGATACAATTTTGCCGGCGACGTCGGCAAGATGCTCGTGCCGGCGCTCGCCGCGGCCATGATGGTGGTCGTGCCGTGGCGCCCGACGGTCGTGATCCTCGGCGCCGCCGGACTGGTGGCCGCCCTCGCCATCGCGCTCTTCACGCCGCGTGCGTTCGGCGGCAAGCCGCCAGCCCAGGCGCAAGCGACCGAGCGGACCGAACGCGCGACTTTTGCCGGCGCATTCACGCTGCTGCTCGGCATCGGCATCATCGACAGCGCCGTGCGCATGGCGTTTCTCACCTTCATGCCGTTTCTGCTCACCGGCAAGGGTGCGGGCCTGCCGGCCATCGGCATCGCGCTTACCCTGGTCTTTGCCGGCGGCGCCGCCGGCAAGCTCGCCTGCGCCTATCTCGGCGCCCGCATCGGCGTGATCGGCACGGTATTCCTGACCGAAATCCTGACCGCTTTCCTGATCGCCGCCATGCTGGCCTTGCCGCTCGAAGCCGCCTTCGTCGCGCTGCCGCTGCTCGGCATCGCGCTGAACGGAACCTCGTCGGTGCTTTACGGCTCGGTGCCCGACCTCGTCCCCGCGCACCGGCGCACGCGCGCGTTCGGCATCTTCTATACCGGCACGATCGGCGGCGGCACGGTGGCGCCGGTGATATTCGGCCTTGCCGGCGACGTCCTCGGCCTCACCCTCACGCTCATCCTGATTGCCGGCGCGGCGCTCACAACGCTGCCGCTGGCTTATCTGCTGCGGCCTGCCTTCGTCGCCAAACGGCGCCCCTGATCGCGTGCGCTCAGCGCCAGTCGCCGGCCACCGCCTGCACCAGCGCAAGCGCTGCGATCGCCGCCGTATCCGCCCGCAGAATGCGCGGGCCGAGCGACAGCCGCACCACCTGCGGCCGGCGCAGCAGCAAGGCGCGCTCCTCCTCGGCAAAGCCGCCCTCCGGCCCGACCAGCACCGCAAGCCGAGCCGGCCGCCCACGGCGCAGGACCGCGAGCGCGGCGACCGGGTCTTTCACCTCGGCATCTTCGTCGCAGAAGACCAGAACGCGGCCCTCGTCGAGATCCTCGAGCGCGCGCGCCAGCGGACATGCCGGCGCAATGTCGGGGATCGACAGAATCCCGCATTGCTCGGCGGCCTCGATGGCGTTGGCCCGCATCCGCTCGGCATTGACCCGCGCGACCTGGGTGTGACGCGTCATTACCGGCTGCAGGCGCGCGGCGCCCAGCTCGACGGCCTTCTGCACCATGTAATCGAGCCGCGCATGCTTGAGCGGCGCGAACAGATAATGAAGGTCGCCGGCGGTCGTCTGCGCGCGCAAGCCAATTATC
>WBUW01000414.1 GCA_008933495.1 Pseudorhodoplanes sp. | reverse complement strand
GCACGCGCGCTGCGCGCGGCTGGCGTTCGTGGAACGGCCTTTCATGGGGCGGCCGTCGGCGTCGATCCTGTTCTTCAACATCGACGGCGGCATCGTGTTCAAGGTGTTCGTCGGCCGCGACGAGAACCGCGAACTGAAAGCCGACCAGTTGCGGAAATTCCGGGCGCTGGCCGGGAAACTCGCAGCCCGGCCGCACGCCTGGGCCGCCGCATGCGAACACGCGCCGGCCGCCGCGCCCGCGCGTCAGCGGCTGACGTAGCTCGTAACCGGCGGATTGACGCCCGGCGCCAGCGGATCGAGATGGCGCGGGATGACGAGGCGCTGGCCCGGCTGCAAGGTTGCCCCGGTGCCGACGCGGTTGATCTGCGCGATCGCCCAGGCCGGCACCGCGTATTTTTGCGCAATCGAGCGGACGGTATCGCCGGCCTCGGCGCGGATCGGCAATCCGGAATCCCATAATTCGATCGCTTCGCCGCGCGGCGGCGCATAGCGGATCGGCACCGTCGCCCCTTCGAGCTGCGGCGGCAGCGTCATGAGCTGCACGATCTTGGCGATGACCTTGTCCTGCAGGCCGTGGACCTTGACCAGATTGACGTGCAGCACTTCCCAGTAATTGCGCAGGTCCAGGCTCGCATAATGGCCGCGGAACTTGATGTCGGGCTGCACATTGCCGCCGCCGAAGAAATTGGTCGACGACCAGATATTGATGAAGCGGTCGACGTTCGGGGGCACGTCGTCGCCGAAACGGGTCGGGTCGAACGCCACGATCAGGCTGACCGGCACGTTCGCCTCCTTCAGCCTTTCGGCGAAGCGGATGGACGCATCGCCGCCGGCGGAATGGCCGACCAGCACGACCGGCGACTTGCGCAGTTCCGACTTGTAGCGCGCGATCGCCTCGTCGGCCGGTCCGCGCCAGTTCACGTGATTATAGGTCTCGGCCGCAATCCCGCTCTTGTTGAGCTTGTCGGCGACGCGGTCCATTTCCCAAGACATGATGCGCCCGCCCATGCCGCGGAAGACATAGACCTTGCCGCTGGCGGGCGGCACCGGGCCATTCGGCTCGGTTGAGGCGGTGAGGATGTTTTCGAGTGTCGACACGCTCCCGCAGCTTGCCAAAGTCAGCGCGGCAACGGCGGCAACGGCAGCAACCGCAAGACGCGAAAGCCTGGCCATGGTGCGGTCCGCTCTTCCTGTTGCCGCACGGTCCGCCGGCCGGGCCGGCTTGCCGCACGGGGAGCGCGCGGGAATTCGCGCGTAAACACAGAAGCGCGGTTTTCGTTAAAATTTTCCAAATCGCGCCGGCATCCGCCCGCAACCTACTGACGATCAAGGCATTTTTTCGGGGTTTTCGCGGCGCTTGCGGGCCGGATTGCGACCGCAAGAGGCCGGTCGCCGCCGTCCAGATTCGCCGGCCGCGTCTGACAACCGGCGCGGGCTTAATTATATCGGTTGACGCCGCCGGCCTCCTCGCCTAACGCCGCGCGATCCTGACACAATAAACCTGACTTTCGCCTCGCATGGCCGACGCCGCCCCGCGCATCTCCTTCGTTTCCCTCGGCTGCCCGAAGGCGCTGGTCGATTCCGAGCGCATCATCACCCGCCTGCGTGCGGAGGGTTATGAACTCGCGCGCCACCACCAGGGCGCCGACGTCGTCATCGTCAATACCTGCGGCTTTCTCGACAGCGCGCGCGAGGAGTCGCTCTCGGCGATCGGCGGCGCGCTGGCCGAGAACGGCAAGGTGATCGTGACCGGGTGCCTCGGCGCCGAGCCCGGGCGCATCACCGCACGCTATCCGAACGTGCTCGCGGTCACCGGCCCGCAGCAATACGAGAGCGTACTGGACGCGGTGCATCGCGCGGTGCCGCCGCTGCACGATCCCTTCCTCGACCTCGTGCCGCCGCAGGGCATCAAGCTCACCCCGCGGCACTATGCCTATCTGAAGATTTCCGAGGGCTGCAACAACCGCTGCAGCTTCTGCATCATTCCGAAGCTGCGCGGCGATCTCGTCTCGCGCCCGGCCGCCGAGGTCCTGCGCGAAGCCGAACGGCTGGTGGCTGCCGGCGTCAAGGAATTGCTGGTCATTTCGCAGGACACGTCCGCCTACGGCGTCGATCTGAAATACGCCGAAAGCGACTGGAAGGGCGCGCCGCTGCGCGCGAAATTCATCGAGCTCGCCCGCGCGCTGGGCGAGCTCGGCGTCTGGGTGCGGCTGCATTACGTCTATCCCTATCCGCATGTCGACGCGGTCGTCCCGCTGATGGCGGAGGGGGGCGTGCTGCCCTATCTCGACATTCCCTTCCAGCATGCGAGCCCCGACGTGCTCCGGCGCATGCGGCGGCCGGCGGCACAGGAAAGGACTCTGGAGCGCATCGCGCGCTGGCGCGAGCAATGCCCCGATCTTGCGATCCGCTCGACCTTCATCGTCGGCTTCCCCGGCGAGACCGATGCCGACTTCGAGCAGTTGCTGGCCTGGCTCGACGCGGCGGCGCTCGACCGCGTCGGCTGCTTCAAGTACGAGCCGGTCGCCGGCGCCGAGGCCAACGCACTCGGCGAAGCCGTTCCCGACGAGCTCAAGGAGCAGCGCTGGCACCGCTTCATGCAGCACCAGCAGGCGATTTCCGCGCGCCGGCTCAAGCGCAAGGTCGGCACCCGGCAACAGGTCATCATCGACGCGGCCGGCCCCGGAATTGCGAAAGGCCGCAGCAAGGCCGACGCGCCGGAGATCGACGGCGTCGTGCATGTTGCGAGCCGGCGCCCGCTCAAGGTCGGCGAGATCGCGACCGTGAAGATCGAGCGCGCCGATGCCTACGACCTTTACGGCACGGCGGTCGGATTCTGAGGCGCCACCTCAGCCGTGCGTCTGCGCAAAGCGCGCGATGAAGTCGACAAGCGCGGCGACCGCCGCACCGATGTCCTGCGGGCTCGCATATTCGGCCGGGTTGTGGCTGACGCCGCCGCGGCAGCGCACGAACATCATCGCCGCCGGGCACAGCCGCGCCATCACCTGGGCGTCGTGACCGGCACCCGAGGGCAGCCGCACCGGCACCTGGCCGACCGCCTCGATCGCCGCCTGCAGGAGAGCCTGCAGATGCCGGTCGCACGGCGTGGTGGCGGTGTCGTGGAACGTCTCGAAGGCGACGTCGAGCTTGCGGCGCGCGGCGATGCGCGCGGCCTCGCTTTGGATTTGCTCGATCGCGGCGCGCCGCCGGGCGTCGGTCGTCGCGCGCAGATCGACGGTGAAGCCGACGCGGCCGGGGATGACATTGACCGCGCCCGGCGAGGCCTCGATGCGGCCGACCGTCGCGACCATGGCGTCGGCGGCGTATTGCTTCGCCACGGCCTCGAC
>WBUW01000413.1 GCA_008933495.1 Pseudorhodoplanes sp. | reverse complement strand
CGCGTCCGGCACAACGTCCGCCGGCGGGCACGCTCGTCAATCCGCGCTGAGAACGGCGAGCACCTCGGCGCCCGATACCGGGCGGTCGAGCGGCAGCGCGCCGAAATCGCCTTCGCCGGCAAGCGCACCTTCCAGCCGGCGATGATAGGCCTCGCGCGCAACCTCGACCGCGCCGAAGCTCTTGAGATGATCGGTGACGAACTGCGTATCGAGCAGCACGAAGCCGCCGGCGCGCAGGCGCGCGACCAGATGCACGAGCGCGACCTTCGAGGCGTCGCGCGCGGTGTGGAACATGCTTTCGCCGAAGAACGCGCGGCCGAGCCGCACGCCGTAAAGCCCGCCGACCAGGCGTTCGCCCTCATAGGCCGCGATCGCGTGGCAATGGCCGATCTCGTGCAGGCGGCTGTAGAGCGTGCGGATGCGCGCATTGATCCAGGTGCGCGCGCGTCCGCGCGCAGGGCTCGCGCAGCCGTCGAGCACGGCGGAAAAGTCGCGATCGACATGCACCGTGTAGCGGTCCGCGCGCACCGTGCGCGCCAGCCGGCGGGCGACATGGAACCCGTCGAGCGGGATGAGGCCGCGCTCCTCCGGCTCGATCCAGTACAGCGAGGGATCGTCCGCGCTCTCGGCCATGGGAAAGATGCCGCAGGCATAGGCCTTCAGGAGCACGTCGGGCGTGATTTCAATGAACCCGGTCTCGCGGGCGGTTTCGCGGCTGGCCATGCGGCTACCCTAAAGCATGATCCGGAAAAGTGCGAAGCGGCTTTCGGAAAAGATCATGCGCAGAAAAAGAACTGAAGCGGGATGACGATTCGGCGAAAGGTCATTCCGCTTTAGCCGCAGATGCATTCCGATTAAATCCGGTCATGCCCGCGCTTGTGAGGCTTGTCGCGCGGCCGCGTGCCGGAATCGGGGCCGGCCTGGGCGGCTTGTGTCCGCCTGCCGCATTCTCCGCGATTGCGCCGGATTTTCGAACATTTGGCCGCCGGCCGGCGGCGCAGCCGGGCGCCCTTAATCCTTCAGGAACTGCAGCAGGTTCATCGGTACCGGAAAGATGATCGTGCGGGCGCGCTCGCCGGCAATGTTCTGCAGCGCATTGAAATAGCGCAACTGCATGGCTTCCGGCTGCTGCGCGAGGATTTTGCCCGCGCCGGCGAGCTTCTCGGCGGCCTGCAATTCGCCCTCCGCGTCGATGATCTTGGCGCGCCGCACGCGCTCGGCCTCGGCCTGCTTGGCGATGGCGCGGATCATCGATTCGTTGAGATCGATATGCTTGAGCTCGACATTGGAGACCTTGATGCCCCAGGCGTCGGTCGAGGCGTCGAGAATCTGCTGGATATCGGCATTGAGCTTGCCGCGCTCGGTCAGCATTTCGTCGAGATCGTGCTGGCCGAGAACGGAGCGCAGCGTGGTTTGCGCCAGTTGGCTGGTCGCCTCGTTGAAATGCTCGACCCGGACGATGGCGCGTTCGGGGTCCATGACGCGGAAATAGATGACGGCGTTGACCCGCACCGAGACATTGTCGCGCGATATCACGTCCTGCGGCGGGACGTCGAGAACGCGGGTGCGCAGATCGATCCGCACCATCTGCTGGATGTAGGGCACGACGATGACGAGGCCGGGCCCCTTCACCTTCCAGAGCCGTCCGAGCATGAAGACGACGCCGCGTTCATACTCGCGCAGGATGCGGAACGATGCGAACAGGAGCACGAGGATGGCGCCCACCGGAAGCAAATAGCCGGAGGCCGCCACAAGATCGAAAAAGCCAGTCATCGGATCTCTCCATCGTCATGCGGGCTCGATTGCGAGCGTGAGGCCGTCGCGCGAAACGATGCGCACGCGGTCGCCGGCCTTGAGGGCCGCGGCGCCGCGCGCGGTCCAGATTTCCCCGTGCACCAGGATGCGGCCGCGGCCGTCCTGCCAGTCCAGAACGGTGCCGGTGCTTTCGAGCAGTTCCTCGGCGCCGCCGACCGGCGGACGCCGGCGGGCGCGCAGCGCCGCCGCCAGGACACCGAAGCTCAAGCCCGCGCACACCGCGCCGGCGCCCAGGATCAGCGGCAGCGAGACGCGCAGATCGATGGTGGATCCCTCCGGCTCGAACAGGAAAAAGGCGCCGATCAGGAACGCGATCAGGCCGCCGATGCCAAGCGCGCCGATGCCGGGCGTAAACGCCTCGGCGGCCATCAGCACGATGCCGAGCACCAGGAGCCCGAGCGCGCCGTATTCAACCGGCAGGAGCGAAAGCGAGACCAGCGCAAGAATGAGCGCGATGCCGCCGATCGTGCCGGGAAAGAAGTTTCCCGGACTGTAGAATTCGAACAGGATTCCATAGACGCCGATCAGGAAGAGAATGAAGGCGACGTTCGGATTGGCGATGATCGCGAGAAACCGGGCGCGCCAGTCCGGCACGACATGCGTGATGGCGGCGTCGCGCGTGGCGAGCAGCCGCTCCTTGCCCGCGGCACTCACGCGCCGTCCGTCCGCCTGCCGCAGAAGGTCGCCGATGTCCGTCGCGAGGATTTCGACGACGCCCTGCTTGAAGGCCTCCTCGGCGGTCAAGGTCGCGGCCTCGCGTACCGCCTTTTCCGCGAACGCCACGTCGCGCCCGCGCAATTGCGCAAGGCTGCGCAGGAACGCCAGCGTATCGTTGATCGCTTTCTTTTCGGCCGTGCTCGGCTCCGCCTCCTTCTTGTCGTCCTTGGGTTGCGGCAGGCCGGGAAAGCCGCCCATCTGGATCGGGGTGGCGGCGCCGAGATTGGTGCCCGGCGCCATGGCGGCCAGATGCGACGCATAGACCAGGAAGGTGCCGGCCGAGGCCGCGCGCGCGCAGCGACTCGCGCACGAAGTGGAGGTTCTCGAGCGTGTGGCGGCTGCGCTCCTCGGTCTCGATCGCCGCGTCGGGGACGCCGGCGGCGAGCAGATACTCGCGCCCGGCGGCGGCTTCCGAACGGGTCGCGGTGCCGGTCCAGCCGCCGGAGACCAGCAGCCGCGGCGCCACGCCGTCGCGCCAGAGCGCGGCGCCGTGCTCGAGCCGGGCACGATAGACGGGGGTCGGCCGGTCGTCGACCAGCTCGCGGCCGAGCACCAGGATCGCGTCGCCCGGGCGGCGCTCGTCGTCGGCCGAGGCACGCACGACCTGGCGGAGCCGGAGGCCCACCGGAACACCCAGCGCGACGAGCCCCGACGCGAACGCCAGCGTGAGCGACGACAGGCCCCCGGGGCCGAGCTCGGCGAGAAAGGTCGAGTTGCGCGGCATCGACGCTGAGGCCGGCCTTGGCGGACAACATCAGGCCGCTCACCGTGTTGCTCGCCTCCCGCAGCAGCTTGGTCGCCCGCCGGCGTTCCTCGCCCAGCGAGACGGTATGC
>WBUW01000412.1 GCA_008933495.1 Pseudorhodoplanes sp. | reverse complement strand
GCGAGCAGCTCGCCAACGCCCAGACCGCCGCGATCCTCGCCATGATCCTGGGCATGGGCGCGATCGCGCCCATGCCCAGGATCATGGCGAGGATCGCGGCGGTCTGGGCGTTGGCGAGCTGCTCGCGCAGCTTGGCGAGGTGGCCGCCGGCGATGTGGCCGGTCTCGTGCGCGAGCACGCCGATGATCTGGTTCGGCGTCTCCGACTCCACGAGCGCGCCGGTATTCACGAAGATGCGCCGCCCGTCCATGACGAAGGCGTTGAAGGCGCGGTTGTTGATCAGCACGACCTGGATGTTCTGCCTGGCAAGGCCCGCCGCCCGCAGCAGGGGATTGGTATAGTCGCGCAGCAATTGCTCGATCTCCGCGTCGCGGATGATCGGCAGGCCGGCATTGAGCGGCCGCGGCTGCGCCTGCAGCGGGCCGCTTGCGAGCGCGAGCGCGCCGGCAGTGAAAGCTGCGAGCGCGCGGAAGGCTTTCGCGCGGCGGGCCGGCCTGATAGGTGTCGAAACAGCGCTCATAAGGACTGGACTCGGCAGGTCCGGCGCAACCTAGAGAGGCGGCCGGAAGGGGTCAAATCACGCCGAAGGCATTGATAGGGTGGCAGGAAAGCCTTCCGAATACGGCAAGAGAGGGGCGGCGGCGCAGGCGGCGCCGGAAATTTGCCGCCGGTGACATCGGTCCGACATGCGCGACAAGGCAAGAAAACTCATCACCCCCTCCGCGCGCAGCGACGTTCCGCCCTTCATGGTGATGGACGTGATGGCGGCGGCCGCCCGCATCGAGGCCGCCGGCGACCGTGTCATCCACATGGAAGTGGGCCAGCCGTTCGCGCCGGCCCCCGCGAGCGCGATCGAGGCCGCGCGCCGCGCGCTCGACGGCCGCATCGCCTATACCGAGGCGCTCGGGCTGCCCTCGCTGCGCGCGCGCATCGCGCGCCATTATGCCGAACAATACGCGGTCGCGGTCGATCCGGCGCGCATCGTGATCACGACCGGATCGTCGGCCGGGTTCCTGTTTGCGTTCCTGTCTTTGTTCGAGCCGGGCGAGCGCGTGGGCATCGCCAATCCCGGCTATCCGCCGTACCGGCACATTCTCACCGCGCTCGGCTGCGAGCCGGTGCTGATCGAGACCGGGCCGCAGACGCGCTGGGCGGTGACGCCGGAAACCCTGCTCGCCACCCACGCCCGGACGAAGCTCGCCGGCGTCCTGATCGCAAGCCCGGCCAATCCGACCGGCACCATGATGCGGCCCGCGGCGCTCGCCGCCCTGATCGGCGCGGCGGAAGAGGCGGGCATCCGCTTCATCTCCGACGAAATCTATCACGGCCTCGACTATGCGTTCGCCGCCGAGACCGCGCTTCGCCTGTCGGACCATGCGCTCGTGATCAATTCCTTCTCCAAGTATTTCTGCATGACCGGCTGGCGCATCGGCTGGCTGGTGGCGCCGGCGCCGCTGGTGCGTCCGATCGAGCGGCTGCAGCAGAATCTCTCGATCAGCGTGCCGCATCTCTCGCAGATTGCCGCCGAGGCCGCGTTCGAAGGCCGCGCGGAGATGGACGCGGTCAAGCACGGCTATGAGGAGAACCGGCGCATCCTGATCGAGGGCCTGCCGGGCGCCGGGCTCGACAGCTTCCTGCCGGTCGACGGCGCGTTCTATCTCTATGCCGACATCCGCAAGTTTTCCGACGACTCATTCGACTTCGCGCGCCGGATGCTGGAGCAGGCGCATGTGGCGGCCACCCCGGGCGTCGATTTCGATCCGCGCGACGGGCGCCACTTCATCCGCTTCTGCTATGCCGGATCGGCCGACGACATGCGCGCGGCGGTGCAGCGGATCGGGGCGTGGCTGAAACGGGGGTAACTGTGCTTTCCCGATCCTATTGTACCGGCATGTGGCCATAACCGTATTCGAGCCCGCGATCCGGATGCACGCGCATGGGCACGCGGTAATCACTTCCCGAATACCCGCCGCTGTTGTCGTATCCGCGCGAGCCACGGCGCGCGCTGCGCGACGGCGAGCGCAATCCGGCGAGAATTTTTGCCGCCTTCTGGTATCCGGCTGCCGCGGATTTTTCATACCAGTTCATGGCTTCCCGCATGTCGCGACGCACGCCGCGTCCGCTTTGATATGCGGCGGCAAGATTATACATCGCAATTTCATCTCCGGCGTTCGCTGCCCTTTGGTACAGCTTGAAAGCCTTGACATAATCTCGTGCTCCCCCCTGTCCCATTTCGTAATAGTATCCAAGCTGCGTCATCGCCCTAATCGATCCGCCGTCGGCGGCTTTTTCGAACCACCATCGCGCTTCGCCGAAATCCTGTTTCACGCCGCGACCTTTTTCGTGCAGATACCCGATATTCCGGGCCGCGACGCTAATTCCGGCAGCCAGCGCCTTTTCATAAAAACGGCGTGCCTGCTCGAAATCCACGGCGGCTCCTTTGCCATCTTCATAGGCTATGCCCAGATTGACCAGCGCATGTGAATAGCCGCCCTCGGTTGCTTTCTTGAGCTGCTCGATTTTCTCGGCATGCGCTCCGGTCTTGTCGAGCGCGCGCGCAAGCTGATAACGCAGGCGCGCATCGTCCGGTTTTTCGGCCAATGCGGCGCGGCAGGCGGCCAGCGCCTCAGCGCCGTTCATTTTCTCCAGTGATACGCCCTTGATCCCGAGCCAGCGCATCTTGTCGTTGGGATTCGCCGCCAACGTGTGGCAGCGCATCGCCGCAGGCGATTGCTCGACCAGATCGCGACTCTCCAGCGGATGACGGCCTTCCTCGGTATTGAGCTGCGCGAGCTTTTTGCGGGCCGTGGCGCTGCCAGTAGCGCCGATTTCCAGCCAGCGTCGCGCCTTGGCGACATCGCGCGGGCCGCCGACGCCGTCGAAATACATCTCGCCGGCCGCTGCCGCGGCGGATTTGTGTCCGTGCTCCGCCGCCATTTCGAACAGCCGCCGCGCTTCAGCGTCGTTTTTCGGGATTCCCTGCCCGTCGCGATACATCAACGCGAGAGAGAACATCGCCACGCTGTTGCCGGCAGCGACAGCTTTCTCAAGCCATTCCAGGGCCTTTGAAGGATCGGCCGGATAGCCGCACCAGCCATGTTTATAGTAGGAAGCGATAATTCCAAGATCGGTTTTGTCGCCTTTTTCCGCACCGGCCCGGATATGTTGTTGCTTTTCCGGGCTCCCGCAAATGTCGGCGCTGGATGTGGCCGGCGCGGCCTGCGGCGCAAGCCCGAGCGGCTCCAGCGCCGCATAGGCAGTGCCGCCCTGTTTGCAGGCAGGAGCGTTCGCGTCCTTGCCGCAGAATTCGAGCGCGCCGGCGGCGATGCGCAGCCAGTTCAGCTTCTGCTCGTCCGGGCCGCCTTTC
>WBUW01000411.1 GCA_008933495.1 Pseudorhodoplanes sp. | reverse complement strand
AGAATGGCGCGCGCAGAGCCCGACAGCGTCATCAGCGCGGTGCCGGCCGGCACGCTGTCGCCGTCGCAGGTCTGGGCCAGGATTTCGACGGCGGGATCGAGCCTACGGAAAGTCGCCGCCGCCAGCGGCAGGCCGGCAAGCGTGCCGGCCTTGCGCGTGACCATCACCGCGCGCGCGGTCGCGCTTTGCGGCACGGTGACGGCCGAGGTGATATCGCCGGCGCGGCCGAGGTCTTCGGCCAGCGCGCGCGTCACCGCCTCTTCGATTGCGAGCGGGGAAAGAAAGGCGCCGGGGCACAGAAGAGACGCATTCGTCATCCCGGCCGAGCGCGCCGCGCGAGAGCCGGGATCGGGAGCCGCGCGCTTGTTCATCGTCGTTGCGTCCCTTGCTGGCGGTCCCGGCGCGTGCGCCGCATGCGCGGCGCCTGGCCGCGACGACGTCGGACGTCAGTTCTTCAGA
The DNA here is from genome assembly GCA_008933495.1 of Pseudorhodoplanes sp. Classification (GTDB taxonomy): domain Bacteria; phylum Pseudomonadota; class Alphaproteobacteria; order Rhizobiales; family Xanthobacteraceae; genus Pseudorhodoplanes. The sequence goes on along the minus strand of WBUW01000411.1, from coordinate 2,932 downwards.
TTGACCATGCGCTCGACCGCGCGCCGCGCCTTCCCGGCGACGCCGGCATCGATCACGACTTCCTCTTTCATATAGACGAGGCTGTCGAGAATCTTGGGCAGCGTGATGCGCTTCATGTGCGGGCACAGGTTGCACGGACGCACGAACTCGACCTCCGGCAACTCGGCCTGCACGTTGTCGGCCATCGAGCATTCGGTGACCATGACCACGCGCCTGGGGCGCTTGTTGCGCACCCAGTCGATCATGTGCGCGGTCGAGCCGGTGAAGTCGGCCTCCGCCAGCACGTCCGGCGGGCATTCCGGATGCGCGATGATCTGCAGGCCGGGATCGCCCTCGCGATACATGCGCAGCTCGTCGGCGGTGAAGCGCTCGTGCACCTCGCACCGGCCCTTCCAGGCGATGATCCTGACCTTGGTCTGTGCGGCGACGTAGCGGGCGAGATATTCGTCCGGGATGAAAATCACCTTGTCGGCGCCCAAGCTCTCGACCACCTGTACCGCGTTGGAGGAAGTGCAGCAGATGTCGCTCTCCGCCTTCACGTCGGCGGAGGTGTTGACATAGGTGACGACCGGCACGCCGGGAAAGCGCTGGCGCAGCAGCCGCACGTCCGCCCCGGTGATGGCTTGGGCGAGCGAGCAGCCGGCGCGGCTGTCGGGGATCAGCACGGTCTTGTCCGGATTGAGGATTTTCGAGGTCTCGGCCATGAAATGCACGCCGCATTGCACGATCACGTCGGCCTTCACCTTGGTCGCCTCGCGCGCGAGCTGCAGCGAGTCGCCGACGAAATCGGCGACGCAATTGTAGATTTCCGGCGTCTGGTAATTGTGCGCGAGGATGACCGCGTTGCGCTCGCGCTTGAGCGCGTTGATTGCCTTCACGTAAGGGGCAAAGACCGGCCACTCGACCGCGGGCACCACGGTCTTGATGCGCTCATACAGATGGGCGGTCTCGGCGGCGACCCGCGCGTTCCACGCCAGCGCCGGCATCGGTTTGATCCCGTGCTTACGCGCCGCCGCGGAACCCGTCGGCGGGACGGCTGCGGCCGGACGGTTGCGCTCGGGGCCTTGCAGATCGAACAGCGGCATGATCGCCTCCCGGTCCAATATACTCAACTTGAGCATATATGGGGACGAAAACATCCGGCGCAAGATGGCCGGCTCGTCCTTATTATTCTCATTTCGAGCAAAACTAATATACCATCTTCAGGGCGCGCGCGCTAGTCCCCTTTCGAAGGCGAGCCATGCGGTTCGCAGATCGGTCGTATCACGAACTTTCGTTATGGGTCGCACAGGCCAGCGCCTATGTTCGGCCGGCCTTACTTCAAAGGCACGCGCCCCGGACCCCGCATGACGACCACCTCCGTTGCCTCCGCCGCACGCTGGCGCACGCCCCTCGTCATCATCCTGTGCGGTTGCCTGATCGCGATGCTGGCGTTCGGCCCGCGCTCGGCGCTCGGCCAGTTCCTTTCGCCGATGTCGCTCGCCTTTGGCTGGGGCCGCGAGGTCTTCTCGCTTGCACTCGCCATCCAGAACCTGCTCTGGGGCCTCGGCCAGCCGTTTGCCGGCGCCATTGCCGACCGCTACGGCACGATCCGCGTATTGTGCGGCGGCGCGCTTCTCTACGCGGCCGGCCTCGCGCTGATGGCCTATTCGGACACGCCGGGCGCGCTGCATCTCAGCGCCGGCGTGATGATCGGCTTCGGCTTGTCCGGCTGCTCGTTCAATCTTGTGATCGGGGCGTTCGGCAAGCTGGTGCCGGACCATATGCGCGGCGTCGCCTTCGGCGCCGGCACCGCGGCGGGCTCATTCGGGCAGTTCCTGTTCTCGCCGCTGGCGCGCGCGCTGATCGATTTTTCCGACTGGCAGACGGCGCTTGTCGCATTCGCCGCGCTGATGCTGCTGATCCTGCCGCTGTCGGTCGTGCTGCGCACGCCGCGCGCCGAGTCGTCGGGCGCTCCGGGCACGGTGGCGAACCAGTCGCTCCGGCAGGCGCTGTCGGAAGCGTTCGGTCACCGCAGCTATGTGCTGCTGGTACTCGGCTTTTTCACCTGCGGCTTCCAGCTTGCCTTCGTGACCGTGCACCTGCCGGCATTCCTGCTCGACCGCGGACTGTCGGCGGACGTCGGCGCCTGGACCATTGGCGTGATCGGCCTGTTCAACATTGTCGGTTCGCTCAGTTCCGGCTGGCTGATGATGCGCATGCCCAAGCGCTACATCCTCTCGGTGATCTATTTCATGCGCGCTCTGGCGATCGTGGCATTCATCACGCTGCCCATGAGTCCGCTTTCGGCGCTGACATTCGGCGCGGTCACCGGGCTGCTCTGGCTGTCCACCGTGCCGCCGACCTCGGCGCTGGTGGCGGTGATGTTCGGCACGCGCTGGCTTGCCATGCTGTTCGGCTTTGCCTTTTTCAGCCACCAGGTCGGCGGCTTCCTCGGTGTGTGGCTCGGCGGCATCGCCTTCGAGGCGACCGGTTCCTACGATGTGGTCTGGTGGCTGTCGGTCTTCTTCGGCGTGGCCTCGGCGGTGATCAACCTGCCGATCGTCGAGAAGCCGGTGGCGCGGCCCGCGCTCGCGCCGGCCTGAGGCGGGAGATCCTCGTGACGGGAGCCAGGATTCCACCTGCGCGCTTTGCCTGGCAGACGCCGGCCGTCATCCTCGTCTGCGGCTGCCTGATCGGAATCCTGAGCTTCGGCCCGCGCTCCTCGCTCGGCCTGTTCCTGACCCCGATGTCGTCGGCGCATGGCTGGGGCCGCGAGGTCTTCGCGCTTGCGATTGCGGTCCAGATGCTGCTGTGGGGGGCGGCGCAGCCCTTTGCCGGCGCGATCGCCGACCGCTTCGGCCCGGTGATCGTCCTGTCCCTCGGCGCGGTCCTGTATGGCGCCGGCCTGGCGCTGATGGCCCATGCCGCCAGCCCGGATATGCTCTATCTC
>WBUW01000410.1 GCA_008933495.1 Pseudorhodoplanes sp. | reverse complement strand
GCGCCGGCGCAGGCCCGCGGGTTCGTCCAGAACCGATAGACCTCGCACTTGCTGCAGGCCCCGGCGCCAAGTGGCGCGCTACCGGACGGACGGAAACGAGCAACCCTTGCATCATAAAAAAACGCGGCGACAATCAAAAACGCCCGGCACGATGTGCCAGGCGCTCGATGTATCGAACAAACCCCAATCCGCTACGGGATTAGAGGCTCTGAAGATTTGCCGCGGCGTCCTTGCCGCGCTCCGACACCACGTCGTAGCTAACCTTCTGGCCCTCAACGAGCATCGAGATCCCGGCCTTTTCCAGCGCGGAAATATGAACGAACACGTCGCGCGCGCCATCATCCGGTTGGATGAATCCGAATCCCTTGTTCGAATTGAAGAACTTCACTTTACCTGTGGCCATTGCGGCCTCCTTACAAGCATACAATATTCACCGGCGCGTCCGTCGCACCGGCAATCGAAACATCCGAGTTTGGAGTGACTTGAAAGGCGCCCAAAATCAGGTGCGAGCAAGGCAGACCGGAAACCTGGTTGCGGTTCGTCATAAAGCACATACCGACGCCATCTGCAAGGAAAACCCGAACCGAGCGGTCAACAACAGCGCAATTAGATCAACGTCGATCTGTCGGGACAACGCTTCGAACCGCGGCTTCTAACCGCGCGCAAACTTATTCGACCGCGCGGCTTGTTCCGGGACCGTTTGTGCATAAATAAAACAAACACCTAAAAATGATTTTAGGTATTTTCAATGAGGAAAAATAATCATGTCAAACGAGCCTCAAAAGCCCGCTTCCAATCCTGCGCCTGCCACGGCTCCTCAGCAGACGCAAGGCGATAGCAAGCCGGCCGAAAAACCGGTCGAGCAGCAGAAGTAAATATCATTTGCGGAAGGGTCCGGTATGATGCCGGACTCTTTTTCACGTCGCAAGAGCAACGCGAGCCATGTCGAGCGACACGCCGGTCCCGCTGGATCACCACCGCGGCATGGCTGCGCAGAAAGCGACTGAACTGCGCCGTTTGCGCGCCGAAGTCGAGGCCGATGAGCAGATGCTGCGCCAGCGCCATAACGAGCTGCAGGCGCGTCTTGTCGCCTCACCGGCCGAGAACTGGTTCGCCGCATCAGAGAAGGCACGCTATCTCATTAACCTGCTCGCCGGGACGCCGCAGGCGCGCGACCCGCGCTGGAAATCGTTGATCGCCGCCCTGTTCGATGACTTCGACAGGCTGTCCGCAGACCCCGGTGAAGGCACCGATCGAGCACCCCCGCCGGAGGCCTCATGACAATCGGTTTTCCCAACGCCAGCCGAAGCTACGATGGCGGCCGCCGCGTTGTACGTTTCTGGGGACACGACAAAGCCATGGAAACCTCATTCTTCATAACGAGCCACGCCCTACAGCGCATCGAACCAGGCGCCGTCGCGGACGAAGAAGGCCTGCTCGCCGTGTTCGACCGCAATCGCAGCAGGATTTGCGACGTGGCGGCGAAACTCTATGAACGCGACCGCAAGGGCTCCTACGAACTTGACTTTGAAGATTTTTAGCCAGCCCGAAATCAGCGATGCGAGAGCAAGCCATGAAAGATGATGCGATCCAGGAGCGGTACCGTGCCTTCTTTGAAGCGGAGTTCATGCCGATCATCCGATATAATCAAATACAAGGCGCGCTTGAACGCCGCGCCTATGCGGATGAATAGCCGCTTTTCAGCCTGGCCGGATCAACAAGCGGCTCCGCCGCCTCATCGGATTGCTGGAAAAAGCGGCACAAAAGGAAGAGCGTTATGACTGAGCGTCAGCATCGTTTCCGGATTGGACAGATGGTCGAAATCCTGCCGACCACGCTGCGGGCTGCGGCCAATGGCACGTATGAGATCGTGCGTCTCGTCCCCTGCGATTCGCGCGTTCCGACCTATCGCCTCAAAAGCAAGAACGAAAAATTCGAACGCGTACTCGCCGAGCACGAGTTGATCGCGCTACCTGATATCGCATCTTAACGCGTTGGCGCCGCGAATCCATGACGCTTCCCTTTGTGGAACACTTTAATGCCCGTCTGCCTGATGTCCCGGTGGCCGTGCGCATTACCTCGCTGCAGGACGCACAGGTCTTTATGCGGCGCTGGGTCATTCGCGACAAGGATCGAGCGCTAAAAGCGCTCCTGCGCCGCATGGAGCGCATCAATTCCTCGCAAACAGCGTCGACCGCATTGCGTGATTTCAAATCGGCGCTGATGGCGCGCGGATTGTTTCCCGGAGACGGCGCACAATAGCCGGCGCGCCGCGCTGCCGTCGGGGGGCGTCCCGACTGATTGAGAAGCCGGCCAAGGCCGACCCCCTGCCTCCTCAGAAATCGAGCTTGTCGCGCACCGCCTCGATGCCGGCCTTGGCGCAGGCGTCGTCGGCATCGCCACCGGGGGCGCCGGAAATGCCGACCCCGCCGACGATCGAGCCGCCGGCCTCGATCATGATCCCGCCGCCGAGCACGACCGCGCCGGGCAGGTGGCGCACGCCGGCCTGCGGGCTGCCCTCCTTGGCGAGCGCCACGAGTTCGGTCGTGTTGGTGCGGAAACTGACCGCCGTCCACGCCTTGCCGGCCGCCGCCGCCGGCGTGTGCGGACCGGCGAAGCGGTCGCGCAGCATGACCTGGGTCTGGCCGAAACGGTCGACCACCGCCACCGCCACCTGGAAGCCGCGCTTGCGGCAATCCTCCAGCGCGGCACGCGCCAGCGTGTAGGCGACGTCGGGGTTGAGCGACCTGAAGGTGACGGTCGCATCCTGGGCCGCCGCCGGGGCGGCGAAAACCGATGCAAGAAGCGTTGCGGCGAGAGCAAGGCTGAGACGGATCGTCATGGTGTCACCCCGGCGCGAGAGGAAGAATTCGGTTCCGGCTTTTATTATCAAATAATTGAATGTGTGTCTGCCGCCCTTGATCTGGCGCAAGCGATAAACCGAACCTCGCCGGATGCGGCCGCCGCGCGCCGCGGCGCGTGGCGCCTTCGCCGATTCAGCGTCGCGTGCAAACCGCGCCATTTGCGACCGCCGCGCAGGTCCATTTGGTCGCGGTCATCCGGCGATCCGAAAAATCGACGCGGAAGCTCCGGATCGAGTTTTCGGCGCCCTTCATGCGCAGGGCGCGTTCGATCGATCTGGCGATCGCGCCGGCATTGTCCTGCGCCACCCGCGCCACGCAGCCGCAATCGCAACAGCCGTACCGGCAACAGGCCGCAGCGCCGCCCGGCCATGCAACGACGCCGAAACCGATCAGAACGAGAGCAAGAACGAGGTTTCGCATGTGCAGCTCCTGAAAAAGAGGCAGCAACGAACGCAACCTTAGGTCGCAATGTCCGCAAATAGCAAGTTTCGTCGCATAGCCCAAGCGCGGCCCAAGCGCGGCCCAAGGCAC
>WBUW01000409.1 GCA_008933495.1 Pseudorhodoplanes sp. | reverse complement strand
GTCTTGATCGGTTCGGCCCCGGCAGCATTCGCAGCATTCATTGTCGGCATCCCTGGCGGTTCGGCGTGCGCGGGCGATTTGCGCCGGGATGGGCGGCGCGATCCGGCACGGCGGGCGCGAGTTCGGCTTCAGATCGCCCGCCTTGTCAAGCCGACCGGTCAAGACCGGCCAAGGCCGGCCTTGCGCGCGCCGCCGGTCAGCCCTGCCGTTCCGGCGTGCGCACCACGAGCCCGTCCAGCTCGGCGGTGACCTTGATCTGGCACGAGAGCCGCGAATTCGGCCGCACGTCGAAACCGAAATCGAGCATGTCCTCTTCCATCGGCGAAGGCTCGCCGGTCCTGGCGCGCCAGGCCTCGTCGACATAGACGTGGCAGGTCGCGCAGGCACAGGCGCCGCCGCACTCGGCCTCGACTCCGGGAATGCCGTTCTTGATTGCGTTCTCCATCACCGTCGAGCCGATTTCGGCCTCGACCGTGCGTGCGGTACCCTGGGGATCGATGAACGTGATTTTCGGCATGGCGACTGGCAGGAGGCGGCTGATGGGAGGCGGAAGATCGGCGGGAACGCCGGGACGCGCCCCCTATATCGCCTCAGGGCGGGCCACGCCAGCCTGCCGCGCGCAGACTTTGGACGGGGGGAAAAGCCGGGCGGTCAGTGGCCGCGCAGGAGATCGCGGATCGCGGCCCGCGCCTCGCCAACCGCAGCCGACAGCGCGCTGACCGCAGCGGCAAGATCGCTGCGGTCGCCATTCGCGGCAGCTTCAACCGCGCAGGCGGCGCTGGCAATCGCCCAGGCGCCGATGCCGCGCGCGGAACCCTTCAGGGTATGCGCCGCGGCCGATTTCACGGCCGGCTCGCCGCCGCAAATGCGCTCCATCAGGATCGCGCTCTGGCGGTCGAACAGATGCAGGACCTCGCGTTCGAGCGCGTGGTCGCCGAGCGTCATGCGGAAAAGATGTTCGAGGTCGATCGGCCGCTCCACCGGACAGATCGGTGGCGCCGGCGAATGGTCAACGAGACCGCCAAACAGTTCGATCATCTTCGCGCTCCCGAGGCTCTCGCGTCCTCTGAACCACCAGCTTGGCTGTAAAACGGCCAAGACCGGGTAAATGCCCGGGCCCTTGGTCCGTCGCGCCACCAGCCAAGCACGTTCACGGTTAACGAATTGTTGAGAGCGCGGGCCGCCCGGACCCGTCCCGCGGCGAGGCGGCCGGTGCGTCCCCGGTGAGCAGGGCATATCCGAGCGGCGTGAGCCGGCAGACGAGCCAGTCGGGCTTGATCGGGTTTTCGATCCAGGGCTGCGCCCAGCCATGGGCGATGCAGGAATCGATGGTCTTGCGGGGCACCATGCGGCCGTCTGCATCGAAGATCGGGAGTTTTCCACCCGGTTCGCGCAGGCCGCGCCCCAGATAGCGGCGCTGCGCCTCGCTTGGCCGCAAGGCCGCCGCATTCCCCGGATTTGGATCGGCGGTATCAGGACCCCGACCGGGTCGCACGTCGCCGCCGCGGACGCCCTTTGTCATGGTCACCGAACCGTTAACGATGATGAAAAAGAGCTTAATGCGCGTGTTTGTTTCGTTTCCCTGAGCCGATAGGATAACCCGCCGCGGGCCTGAAATCTGCCCGCCGCAATGTCTTTTTTCGGCCCTGCCGGGGGATGGGACGCAACGGCAGCCGCGCACGGAACCCGATCCTTACGCGTCGGGGGTGCGCAAGGCGACAAGTCTGAAGTGGTGGAAGTGAGGCGGCACGAACATGGCGAACACACCCAAGAAGGCCAAGGATGCGACCGAGGAGGCCATGTCGGCCATCCAGGAGGCGCTCAAGTTCCGTGAATCGGAGCTGAAAGCCGGCCCCGCGCGCGCGAATGCGCCCGCGCGCAGGAAAGCGCCCGAAACGGCCGCCAAATCCGAGCTAGGCAAATCCGAGCCGGGCAAGTCCGAGCCAGTCCTGCCGCCGGCGCGGACCCCGCCGCTCGCCGGCGCCGACGATGACGACCTGTTCAGCGATTTCGGCATCAGCGCCGAGTTGCGCCGCGCCGCCAATGACGACCGCAGCTCCGTCGGCCAGTTGCTGCAGACCATGCAGCCGCGCACGGCGCGCACCGGCTATGTCGTCGCCGCCGCGGGTTCCCTTGCCTGGATCGCGCTGGTCGGCATTTTCGCCGCCGGCCTGCTGCCCGACCTGCGCACGAGCGCCAATGCCGGGCTCGCCTTGCTGACGCTTGCGGCGGTGTTCATGCTGCCGACCGCCTTCTTCTTCGTGCTCGCGCACATGGTCAACCGCTCGCGCGAAATGCGCGCCATTGCGCAGACCATGGCGCAGGTCGCCATGCGGCTGGGCGAGCCGGAATCGATCGCCCAGGACTCCATCGTCACCGTCGGTCAGGCGATCCGCCGCGAGGTCGCGGCCATGGGCGACGGGGTGGAGCGCGCGCTCGCGCGCGCAGCCGAGCTTGAGACCCTCGTCCATAACGAGGTCTCCGCGCTTGAACGCGCCTATAACGACAACGAGGTGCGCATCCGCACCCTGCTCGACGAACTCAACCGCCAGCACGACAATCTGGTCGCCTCCGCCGAGCAGGTGCGCGACTCGATCAAGGGCGTCCACCTCGATCTGACCAGCGACATTGCCGGCATCAGCGACGTCGTCGCCGCGCAGGTCAATCGCGTGGCCTCCGACATCACCAACACGCTGGCCGAGAAGGGCCAGCATATCACCCAGGCGCTTAGCGAGACCGGCGACCAGATGATCGCCTCCCTCGGCGAGCGCGGCGGCGACTTGCTGCAGCGGCTCGAAGCCACGAGCTACGAGACGCAGACCGCCCTCGCCCAGGCCAGCGAGCAATTGTCGGCGAGCCTGAATTTCAAGACCGACCACATCCCGCAGGAATTCGAAACGCTGGCGGAAAACCTGACGCAGATGATGCATCTGCGTCTGGCCGGCCTGACCAACGATTTCGCGCAGCGCTCCAACGAGATCGTCGAGCAGATGAATGAGCGCGCCGAGGCGGTGACCACCGGTTATCTGGAGACGTCGAGCCGGCTCGCCGAAACCATCGCCGTGCGCGGCGACGAGGTGAACAACTCGATCAAGGCGACCGGCGAGTCGCTGATCGCCGATCTCGACCTGCGCGGCAGCGACGTGGTCTCGCGACTGGAAAAGAGTGCGGCCGGCATCACCGACTCGCTGGCCACGCGCAGCAATTCGACGATCGAGGCGTTCAACAGGAATGCCGAGATGATCGCCAACTCGGTCAGCGCGCGCAGCGAATCCATGCGCGACATGCTGACGACGCGCCTGCAATCGTTCGAGGAAATGTTCACCCGCGGCGGCGCCGAACTCGCCGAGAAGGTCAGCCAGGATTCGGCCCTGCTCGGCAATCTCATCACCAAGAACC
>WBUW01000003.1 GCA_008933495.1 Pseudorhodoplanes sp. | reverse complement strand
ACACTCGGCGGGCCAAACCCGCCGGGCGGCATCACGACGATCGCCGGACCGCCGGGTCCGCGCGGCGGACGGCGGCCGCCGGTCTCGGGATATTTGGGACGATCGGTCTCCTTGCCCCAGTTCGGGACATTGGCGGGACCGGTGTTGGTGGGACCGGTGTTGAAACTCGGTCCGCGCGGACCGATCGCGCCGATGCTGGGCGCGCTGAGGCGCGGGCCGGCGCTCGTGCTGAAGCCGGGGCGATAGCTTTGGGCGGAAACGTCGGTTGCGCTCCAGCACAGCGCGGCGGCGCCCGCCGCAATGACCCAGCCGAGGGTCGGAATGCCGCCCGTCTCGCGCATGACGCTCTCCCTCACGCGTTCACAAAGTCTTGGCCCGCAAGGCGCCCGATTTAAGGCGCGGCCGGGGCGCATCAGTGCGCCGGCGCGACGAAGCCGACCGCCTTATTGTCCTGCAATTGCTTAACAATTCGCGCCAGTTCGTCCTTGGACAGGCCGCTCGCCGCCACCCGCACGCGATAGAGGCCGGCCGTCGGTCCATCCACCAGCACGGCCTTGTTGTCTTCCAGGAGCCTGGTGATGTCGGCGATGCTGGCCTGCGGCGCGAAACGCACCAGCACGAAGGTGCCGGCGTCCGCCGTCCGACCCGGCTCGACCGACACCGTGCGATAGCCGGCATCGCCGCGCTCCTGCATCAGCACGCCGGTGATGATGCCGGCCTGCAGCACGAGCGCGAGCGCGGCCACCGCGCCGGCATAAGCCAGCGTGCGCGGTGAGAAGCCGGCCACGAATTCGGACAGCCGCCCGAACAGGCCAAACGAGGCGCCGCGCGCGGCCGGCGCTTCGGCGTCGATCTTCTCGAACAGCGTCTTCAGCGCGCGCGCGGACGGCGCCCCGAGCGACTCGTTGAGGCGGATCGCCTCGCCCAGTTCCTCGCGCACCAGTTCGAAGCGGCGCGCCAGTTCGGCGTCCGTGGCGAGCGCCTGCTCCACGCGCGCGGCCTCCTTGCGGCTGAGCGTGCCGGCCGCGAACCAGGGCAGCAGCGCCTCGATGTCGCTGATCTCCTCGCGCTCCTTGATATTCGCGTTCATGGCCAACCTCTTTCGATTCCCGCCGCTTTCAGGGCCTCTGCCAGCTTCTTGCGCGCATAGAACATGCGCGTCTTCACGGTGTTTCCCGGAATGCCGACGATCTGCGCCACCTCTTCCACGGACTTCTCGTGGTAGTAGACGAGATCGATGATCTCCCGGTGTTCTGCGGACAGTCCGGTCATGCACTTCCGCAGGATTTCGCCCGTGTCCTTCTTCTGCATCGCGGTCTCGGGATCGTCGGACGTGTCCTCGATCCCCTCCGCGACCTTATCGTCCAGTTCCGCCTCCTTGCGGCCGCGCAGCGCCGAGAGCGCCTTGAACCGCGCGATGGCGAGCAGCCAGGTTGTCACCGCCGAGCGGCCCTCGAACCGCCCGGCCTGCCGCCAGACGTCGAGGAAAACCTCGCTGATCAGGTCCTCGGCCGTGGACTCGTTACGCACCAGGCGAAGGACGAACCGGTAGACCCGTACATGGTGCCGCGCATACAGCACCTGCATGGCAAGCCGGTCGCCGCCCGCGATCCGCTGGATCAGCACCTCGTCTGATGTCTGCTGCATCGGGACGGCTGGCTCGATGGTTGGTCGCGACGGACGCCGAAAAGGTTCAAGCGGCCACAAAGCGGCCGGAAGCGGTTAAAAAGGCCACGAAAAGCGCCCCGCCGCAAGCCAAAGGCTTCTCCCCGCGTCCGAAATTCGCTTTGATCTTCAAGGCTTTTTCGACTTGCCGCCAGGAAGGCACACAGCATGACCGCCCCGCTCGCCCTCGATGCGCTCAACCGCCTGCCCGCCGCCGATTTTGTCGCGGCGCTCGGCGAGGTGTTCGAACATGCGCCCTGGGTGGCCGAGGCCGCCGCCCGCGGGCGGCCCTATCCGACCGTCGCCGCCCTGCACACCGCCATGGTGGCAGCGGTACAGGCGGCGCCCGCCGAACGCCAGCTTGCCTTCATCCGCGCCCACCCCGAGCTTGGCTCGCGCGTGCGGCGTGCCGACATCGCCGCCGACTCGCAGGCCGAGCAGGGCAGCCTCGGCCTCGACCGGCTGAGCGCCGAGGAGTTCGAGCGTTTCGCGCGCCTCAACGCCGCCTATCGCGAGAAGTTCGGCTTTCCCTTCATCGTGTGCGTGCGCCGGCACACCCGCGATTCCATCCTGCGCCAGTTCGCGTCAAGGCTCGACAACGATCCGGCCGCCGAGCGCGCGAGCGCGCTTGCCGAAATCGGCCTGATCACGCGGCTGCGTCTGGTTGCAAAAGTCGACGGCCCCGGCAGGCCGAAGACCGACGGCCGGCTGTCCACGCATGTGCTCGACACGCACGCCGGCAAGCCGGCGGCCGGCATCGCCATTGCGCTTTACGAAGTGGGCGCCAGCGCCCGCGGCCTGCTCGCGCAGGCCGTCACCAATGCCGGCGGGCGCACCGATGCGCCGCTCCTGTCGGGCGCGCCGCTGCGCATCGGCACGTATGAATTGCAGTTCGCGCTCGGAGATTATTTTGCCTCACGCGGGATTGATCTGGCCGACCCGCCATTTCTCGACATCGTCCCGCTGCGCTTCTCCATCGCCGAGCCGGAAGGCCATTATCACGTGCCGCTGCTCGTCACGCCGTGGAGCTATGCGACCTACCGTGGTAGCTAGGCAGGGCACATGACTGTCGTCATGCCCGGGCTTGTCCCGGGCATCCATCTTTTCACGCAGATGGATCGCCGGGTCGAGCCCGGCGATGACAACTCGGAGGAATATCTGTGATCGACCTCTATACCTGGACGACGCCGAACGGCCGCAAGATTTCCATCGCGCTCGAAGAACTCGGCCTGCCCTATACGGCGCATCCGATCGACATCAACAAGAACGAGCAGTTCGCGCCCGACTTCCTGAAGATATCGCCCAACAACCGCATCCCCGCCATCGTCGACCGCGACAACAACATGGCGCTGTTCGAGTCGGGCGCGATCCTGATCTATCTCGCCGACAAGACCGGCAAGCTGATGCCGGCTTCGGGCGAAAAGCGCTACCGCGTGATCGAGTGGCTGATGTGGCAGATGGGCGGCCCCGGGCCGATGCTCGGCCAGGTGCATCATTTCGTGAAATACAATCCCGGCAAGGCGCCCTATGCCGAGGAGCGCTACCTGAAGGAAGCGCACCGCCTCTACGGCGTGCTCGACAAGAGGCTCGACGGACGCGAATTCGTTGCCGACGATTACTCGATTGCCGACATCGCGCTGTGGCCATGGATTTCGCGCTTCGAGTGGCAGACCATCGATCTCAACCAGTATCCCAACGTCAAGCGCTGGTATCTGGCCATCGCCAGGCGGCCGGCGGTGCAGAAGGGCTACAAGGTGCCCAAGGATGTCGGCGAGATTCCGCTGCCGGCCTGACATTGAAAAATCAGCAAGAGAATTGCCATGCCGCTTTCCATGTATCAGGCCAGCGTTCCCGTCTTTGCGCAGCGTCTTGACGCGCTCGCGGACGTACTCGACAAGGCCGCCGCCCACGTTGCGGCGAAAAAGATCGCCCCCGAGGCGCTGCTTTCCGCGCGGCTGTTCCCCGACATGTTCACCTTCACCAGGCAGGTGCAGGTCGCCGGCGACTTCGCCAAGGCCACCGTCGCGCGGCTCGCCGGCGTCGAGATTCCGAAATACGAGGACGCCGAGAAAAGCTTCGAGGACCTGAAAGCGCGCCTTGTGCGCACGCGCGACTATGTACGCGGGTTCGGCCCCGACCGGATCGACGGCAGCGAAGACCGGGACATCACCTTTCCGGTGGCCGGCGAGAAGATGACGCTCAAAGGTGCTGACTATCTGTTCGGCTTCGCCATGCCGAACTTCTATTTCCACGCCGTCACCGCCTACGACATCCTGCGCCACAACGGCGTCGCGCTCGGCAAGCGCGATTTTATGGGGCGGGCGTGAAAAATTCTGTCCGGCCGGCTTGACAGTCTTTCCTTTTTGTGATTATATTCCTATCGCCTCGCCCCAATCGAGGGGCGCATCGCGAGCGTTTCGAGCGCGGGGCGGGGTGCGGTGGCCGCAGGCGTGCGCCGTAACGCAGCGCGCGCAGCGGAGGCCCAAGCTGCGCTGATCCGGCCCGCCGGCCGCGGGTCACCAGCGGAGGATACCAAGTTGGCCGCCCCTGCCAGGGCGTCTGTCCTCCGGGGTTGTCGCAGAGCAAGCCTCAAACACCGCGCGCGGAACGCCGAAGCGAACGGCGGTCCGTGGTGACTGCAAGCTCGTGTGGCCAAACTGATTGCCGCACGGGGCCGCGGGCAGGCTGAGAGCCCGGCGTTCCGCGCGCCCTCGCAGGGGTCGCCCCTGCGAGGCTCGTTGCCGGAAGCAAAACTCGGGCGCGCCGCGCCGCGAGAACGATGACGTGTGCGCGGGAACCCGGCGGCGGGCCGGCGCGTTCCTGCGGTTCCCTTACAATTTTCCTTTCAACCGATGACAGGGATTCCGAAACTCCAGTGATTTCAATGCCGTTGCCGCATACCTGGTCCACGCGCCCGTCCCGTGCCGCACAATCTTCACAAAAGCGGCCTGTTTCGCCAGCACAAGCGCGCGCTCACATGAGGGGACTTTCATCCGATTCTCGACCTTTGGTCCGCCGCGGCGCGGATTGACGGCACGGCAACCGATTCGCCGGACAATCCGCGCGCCCAGAAAAGGCATTCGACCCGCATCATGCGACTGAAGACTCTCCTGACCTGTACGGCGATCGCCGTTGCGCTGGTGGCGGCCGGCAAGCTGCTCGGCGACACCGGCCTGCTGTCGGGCTGGCGCTTCGACTGGCATCGGCTCGCCTCGCTGACGCCGCCCTCCGGCGACGCCCGCAAAGCGCTCCCCCGTCCGCAGGACTACAACGGCATGAGCGAGGAGGAGGTCGCGCGCCTGATCCTCTCGCAGCTTCCCCCGGTCGATGTGCCGCTCACCGAAGTCTGTTTCGCCATGGCCTACGCGGCGGAAGACACCGGCCTGCCGGTGCCGTTCTTCGCACGGCTGATCTGGCAGGAGAGCGGCTTCCGCCAGCGCGTGGTGAGCCATGCCGGCGCCCAGGGCGTCGCCCAGTTCATGCCCAAGACCGCCGAGTTCGTCGGCCTCGCCGATCCGTTCGATCCGACCACCGCACTGCCGGCGTCCGCGCGCTATCTGCGCGCGCAGATCCAGACCTTCGGCAATCTCGGGCTCGCCGCCGCCGCCTACAATGCCGGTGCGCGACGGGTGACCGACTGGCTCTCGCGCAAAGGCAAGCTGCCGGAGGAGACGCGCAATTACGTCAAGGTGATCACCGGGCACGAGCCGGAAAAATGGCTGGAGGAGAACCAGGCGCTCGACCTCGCCCATCACCTGCCGCAGCGCGCGCCCTGCGAAGGGGTGGCCGGCCTCTCGCGCACCGCGCTCGCCGATCCGGTCACGGTCCGGCTTGAGCCGCCGATCGCCAGGATGGTGGCCGAGGCCCGCGAGGCCGAGGCGCGCGCCCTCGCCAAGCTCGCCAAGGCCAAACGCGCCCAGGCCAGGTTCGCCGCGCGCAAGCACAGCACCTACAAGATCATGACCGCGGCGGGTGGAACGAAGAAGGCGGTACGCGTGGCCGACGCCGCCGGCCGCCCGGCCGGAAACGGACGCCTGGCCAAGAACGACTAACCTTTTAACGACGCGCGAAAAATGGAATACAGGAGGCCGGCTGAGAACGCACATGGCCTTCGACACCATCATCCGCGGCGGCACGGTCGCCACCGCCTCCGACACCTTCGCCTGCGATATCGGCATCCGCGACGGGCGCATTGCGGCGCTCGGCACGCAGCTCGGCGAGGCCAAGGAGATCGTCGACGCGCGCGGCAAGCTGGTGCTGCCCGGCGGCATCGACAGCCACGTCCATATCGCCCAGCCCTCGGGCCCCGGCATCGTGATGGCGGACGATTTCGCGTCCGCCACCCGCTCGGCGGCGTTCGGCGGCAATACCATGGTGCTGCCGTTCGCCATGCAGCAGAAGGGCGAGTCGCTGCGCGAGGTGGTGACCGCCTATCACAAGAAGGCGGACGGCCATTGCTATATCGACGTGTCGTTCCATCTCATCATTGCCGACGCCAGCGACGCCGTGCTCGGCCAGGAACTGCCGGCTTTGGTGCACGACGGCTACACCTCGTTCAAGGTGTTCATGACCTACGAGGGGCTCGCGCTCTCCGACCTGGAAATGCTCAACGTCATGAGCGTCGCGCGCGAGACCGGCGCGCTGGTCATGGTGCATGCCGAAAACTACGACGCCATCCGTTTCCTGACCGACCGGCTGGAGCGTGCCGGCAAGACCGCCCCGCGCTACCACGCCGCCTCGCGTCCGGTTCCGGTCGAGCGCGAAGCGACACATCGCGCCATATCGCTCGCCGAGCTGATCGACGTGCCGGTCATGATCGTGCACGTCTCCAACGGCGCGGCGATGGAGGAAATCCGCCGCGCCCAGCAGCGCGGCCTGAAAGTCTATGGCGAGACCTGTCCGCAATATCTGGTGTTGACCGAGAAGGACCTCGAAGGCCTCAACATGGAGGGCGCGAAATATGTCTGTTCGCCGCCCCCGCGCGACGCGGCAAGCCAGCGCGCCTGCTGGCAGGGCCTCGAACAGGGTGTGTTTTCGGTGTTCTCGTCCGACCATTGCCCGTTCCGCTACGACGACCCGCAGGGCAAGCTGGCGCCGAAGGGCCGCACCTCGTTCCGCTGGGTGCCCAACGGCATTCCCGGCGTGGAGACGCGGCTGCCGATCCTGTTCTCCGAAGGCGTGGCCAAGGGCCGCATCACGCTCAACCGGTTCGTCGCGCTCAGCGCCACCAACCACGCGCGCATGTACGGGCTCTATCCGCGCAAGGGCACGATCGCGGTCGGCAGCGACGCCGACCTGGCGATCTGGGATCCGCAGCGCAAGGGCACCATCACCCAGGCGCTGATGCACGGCGGATCGGACTACACGCCCTATGAAGGCATCGCGGTCACCGGCTGGCCGGTTTCGACCATGGTGCGCGGTCGCTTCGTCGTGCGCGACGGCGCGTTGGTCGGCCGCGAGGACGCCGGTGCCTATGTCCCGCGCGCCTTGTCGGAAATGGCGCGCCCCGCGCACGGCAGCGTGTCCGGCTGACGGCGCTGTCCGCGCGCGCCGGCGCGGACCAACCGACGGCGAACGACCGCGCAAGGAAAATTGCGGCGAAATCTTCAAGATTTGGTCTTGTCCGCGCCATGGCGCGGCCGCGCGCTTGCCACCGCGTTGCGCGTGAATGGCGATGCGAAAACGTGCGGGGACGATGGCCATGACACTGACGATGCGGTGGGGTGCGGCAGCGCTGGCCGCCATGCTTTCGCTGGCACCGCAGGTGGCCTCCGCCTGTCGTGATGACGACTGCGGCAGGCGCACCGGCAGCGCGGCCGCCTCGGCACCGGTTTCGATTCTCCCGTTCTGGACCCGCGCATCGGCCGAAAACGCGCGTCCGAAAAAGGCAAAAACGGACAGATCGGTGCGCAAGACCCTCGCGGACGAGCCGCCGGCAGTCGCGCTCGAGGCCTATCACACGGCGGCGTATTTCATGACGGTTCCGCCGGCCTATCTTGCCCTCGCCGTGACGCCGGTTGCGATCGTTTCGGAAACCGAGCTCAACGATCTTGACCGGGCGGCCGACGAGGTCCGCATCGTGGCGCCGCACGAAATCAATGAGGTCGACCTCGCCATTGAGCAGCGCGCCCGCCTTGCCGCGCGCGAACCCGGCAAGGCCGATCGCAAGAGCGACGACGGCGACGACGAATTGTTCAATCGCATCCTGATGACGTTCGCAGGCGCGCTCGCGGCCGCCTCCGCCATGCGTATTTTCGTCGCCTAAAGCGGGCGCGGCGCCGTACGGTCAGAGGCGCTCGAGTTCGGGGAACGGCTGATACGTCACCCCGCTGCAATCATCGCGCCTGGCCTCGATCATGGTGTCGAGCTTGCCGGCCAGAAAGACGATCAGGCGGTCCTTGGTGCCTTCGTATCCGCCGGCGCTCTTGCGCGCGTTAAAGCGCACGCACAGCGCATAGCGCTTGGTGCGCCCGACGTCGCGCAGCGCCGGTTCCGATATGGCAGCGTCGCGGATGCCGCGTGGATCGTTCAGGTAGGTCCGCAGGAAAGCGAGCGTATCGGCCCGATAATTCGCCGGGAGAATATTGGCCTCGCCCTGCACGGTGCCCTGCGGATAGTGGCCCTCGATATATCTGTTGCAGGCGGCGGCAACGATCAGCGGGCAAAGAAGCGCGATGAACCGGACGGCTCTGGATACCATCAAGACCGTTTTCGCCTGATTGAACACCTGGACGCGACAGTTTTCGGGCGCGGCCACCCTGCGCGCGCTTCGAATTTACATTGGATCGCCGGTCCGGGTCAGGTCAAGCGGACGCGCGCCCGCCGTCGCGCCCGTGCAATCAAGGCTCGGTACAACTGATCCGGTCGCGAACAAGCGCGGCCTTGGCCGGCGCGGCGGCCGCCCGCCGTACGAGGGCCTGCGGACGGCGGCGCTCCACCAGGAGGTAAAGGCCAAAGCGCGCTCCGGCGACGATCGAAACGGTCGCGATCGCCGATCCGATCGACAGGGTCGAAAGCCCGGTGACCCCCTGCCCGACCGAGCAGCCCAAGGCGGTGATCCCGCCAAAGCCCATCAGCACCGCGCCCAGAATGCGGCGCTTCAGGTCGGCAGCGTCCGACGACACCTGCCACTTGAAGCTGCCATCCGTCCGCGCCGCGATGAACGCACCGGCCACGACGCCGATCACAGCCCCGACCGGAAAATCAGGCTGCAGTGCCGTTGACAGCATGGCGTAATAGAGCGTCTCGCCCAGCGGACCGACAAAGGTGAATGACTCGATGCGTCGCGTATCGAAGGAATCGAATCCGGCGACGCCGGTCGCCCACCAGCCAGCAGCAATCAGGACGCCGACCGCCGCGCCGGTTGCGGCAAAGCGGTAGTTCTTGTGCAAGCCGGACAGGCCGAAGGCAGCAAACGCGCACAGGATGCCGGCCACGATCGCTACCACCGAAGCCGATACGCCGCCGAAGCCGGCGATTTCCGGCAGTCGCTGCGAAAAGCCCTGCGGCAATTGCAGCGTCAGCGGCCCGGTCAAGGCGATGCGGGCGATACCGGTCAATCCCCGCATTGTCATCATCGCCGTAATGCCGATCACGAGAAAAGTGACAAACGCACGCAGGTCGCCGCCGCCGAGCTGGCGCAGCGCGCCCAGGCCGCAAGTCCCGTTCAGCGCCATACCAAGACCGAAAACGAATCCGCCAAGGATCAGCGCCCCCCATTCGAGGCGCGCGCCCAGATAGATCGAGCGGGTCAGATCAAGCCCGGCCCAGAGTTCGAGCGCATGCACGCCGGCAATCGCAATACCGATAGCGGCAATCCAGCTCCGCAGCCGTCGCGTGTCCCCGGCATAGACCGCGTCCTCGATCGCCCCGAGCGTACAGAAGCGTCCGCGCCGCGACACAAATCCAAGGGCGACGCCTAGGACGAAGCCCAGCAGCAGGCGCACAACAAAAAGCGGAATGTCGTCAAGCATGGTCAGCGTCCAAATTGGCCCGCGCGATCAGCGCCGACGGCGGGGCCCGCAGAAGGCGTCGTGAATAGCCTCGATCACCCCTCCCACCTCGGGGCGGGCCAGCGAGTAATAGATGTTCTTTCCATCCCGGCGCGTATCGACGAGATCGTCCGCCCGCAGACGCGCGAGCTGCTGCGATACCGCCGGCTGGCGCAGTCCAAGAACTTGTTCGATCTCAGTCACAGATTTCTCGCCTTCGACCAACAGGCAGAGGATGACGAGCCGGGCCTCGTGCGACAGCGCTTTGAGGAATTCGCTCGCCTCCCGGGCATTGTCCAGGAACTGGTCAATATCAGGGGTGGTCTTTTTCGGGCGCCGGAGCGCCGCCGTTCCGGAGCTCATGTGAGCCGCTCCAATTCATTCATGATGGCGAATATCTCTAGCGCACTGGGCTCAAAATGTTGTTTCAAGTTTAGATGCCGTGTTGGAGCAATAATCTCTCCAGTAAGCCCCAGAAGAAATCTTCTCCTGCATAGCCCTCGATCCGTCCCAGTTCGCGGCCCTTGTCTGCCAGCACGAATGTCGGTGTGAAGCGCACCGGGCTTTTCAGCGCGACCGGGCCGTCGCTGCGACGACCGATCTCGATCTGTCGAAGCGGCAATTTCCGTCCAATATCGGTCTTCGGATAGATCGGCGCGATCGAACGATCCCACGCCTTGCAGTGGGGGCAGCCGGGACTGCGGTACATGACGAGCTCGGCCGCCGCCGCGGATGCGGTCAATACCAGGGAAGCAGCAAGCAGGAACAAGGCAAAGCGGATCATGACCCGCAATCGGTTTGCTGGGCGCGAAACAATATAATATATCACGTCTTGAATATGTCAGCGAGAACATGACATGCTGTTGGAGATCGGTCTTTTCGCGAGTTTTGGCGCCGGCCTTCTGTCGTTCCTCTCGCCCTGCATTTTGCCCCTCGTTCCCGCCTATCTGTGCTTTCTGACCGGCAGTTCGCTTGAGGCCCTGACCGCGAGCGACCATGCAAAACTCTGGACGCGAACGCTGCCGCGCGCCGTTTTCTTCATCGCCGGATTCGCAACAGTGTTCGTTGCCCTTGGCGCCAGCGCATCCGGACTCGGCCGGCTCGTATCCGAGCACCTGACGCTGCTCTCGCGGATTTCGGGCGCCGTGATCGTGCTGTTCGGCCTGCATCTGGCCGGAGTCGTGCGGCTGCCCGTGCTGATGCGCGCGGCGCACGCGGAAGCGCGGGCGCGACCGGCGGGCTTATTGAGCGCATTTGCTATCGGGCTGGCCTTCGGGTTCGGATGGACGCCCTGCGTGGGCCCGGTGCTCGCCTCAATCCTGCTGATCGCCGGCACAGGCGAAAGCATCACCGAAGGGGTGGCCCTGCTTTCCGCCTATGCCGCCGGGATCGGCGTCCCCTTTCTGGTCGCCGCGGTCTTTACCGGCCCGTTCGTGCGCTGGCTCAGCCGATTCCGGCAATGGATCCCGGTGATTGAAAGGGTGACCGGGCTCGCGCTGATCGTGACAGGCGTGTTGATCTTTTTTGGCCTCATGCCCGCGATCGGAAACTGGCTCCTGGATACATTTCCGCTTCTCGGCCGCATTGGCTGATCAGCCGAAGCGCATCGACAAGAGCCGCTCGAACGAGCGCTGCTCGATCAGCAGGCGATGCAAATAAGCGGCGTCGCGGCGCAGGAGTGCTTCCGGAACCTGAGCGAGACTATTGATCATGCCGTCGATCAACCGGCGAAACTCGACATTCGCGCGGGTCGTGGCATCGGCCTCCTCGTTACAGCGGCGAAAGGCGCGGGCTGCCGCCTCGGCCTGCGCGGCAATGCCCGTCCGTATGTCCTCACGCATGAGGTCCGGCGCGGACGTGCGATGGACATCGAGGCGCTCATAAACTTCGCCCGCTTCGTCGATACAGTCCGACAGCGAGCGGATGCCCTGCCGGCGGCGCCATTGCCCAATCGGCCTGTTCACGGCTTCGATCAGGGATCGTGCCGCGGCAAAGTCGCCGCGTTCGCCCGCCACGCGAGCGGCGTGGATCGCCCGCGCAGTCTCTGTGACGGCCTCGGCAAGCGACCGATCTTGCCCAATCGCAGCCCGGGCGCGCTCCAAATCCGCGGTCCACGTCGTCTCCAGCCGCTCGATTTCGATCAGAGCAAGGTCGGAATTCTCGGTGCGCAAATACGCCAGCACCGTGCGGCGATACTTCTGGAGATTTTGAACCAGATCCGCGACTTGCGGCGGCAATTGGTTGGCAGCAGTCATGCCGCCAAGCATCGCCGCAACCAGGCCCGCCGCCATGAGCATACGGAATTTCAAGTTACTCTCGCCCGACCCTTGCTTGCCGCTTCGATCTCCGAACGTTATATGATCGCGCGCCGGATACTTGCAATATTTCGTATCTGAGGAGCCCCCGATGTTCTCGCGCCGCGATATTCTAGCCGGACTGGGCGCAGCGCTCACCCTCGGGACCATGCGGCCCGGCAGGGCCGACGCAGTTTTGACCGAAGACGGGCTCTACCGGCAGCCCTGGTTCCTCGACAGCCTGCTTGAGCTGTCCGACGATCTGGCCGCCGCGACGACCGCCAAAAAGCGATTTGTCATCATGTGGGAATTGCGCGGTTGCCCCTATTGCAAGGAGACCCATCTCGTCAACTTCGCCCGGCCGGACATTGAAAACTACATCAAGGCGCATTTCGACATTCTGCAGCTCAATATCATCGGCGACCGGGAAGTGACTGATTTCGACGGGGAGAAACTCTCCGAGAAGCGCCTTGCCGAAAAATACGGGGTGCGGTTCACGCCGACCTTCCAGTTTTTCCCGGAAACGACCGATGGGCTGGCAAGCAAAAAGCCGCGCGACCGCGAAGTGACGCGCGCCCAAGGCTATCTGGAGCCGAAGCACTTCCTGGCGATGTTCCGGTTCGTCGCCGAACGCGCCTACGAAAAAGGAAGTTTGCGCGATTTCCTGCGCGCCAATAGCTGAGCGGCGATCAGCCGACCTTGAGGTAGGCGAAGCCTTTGCCCTGCAACTCGGCAACCGTGGCGACCCCTGAAGGCACCAGCTTTATGAACTTGTCTTTGCGCGCCCGCGCCGGGTCGATGTTCTGGCGCGTAAAGGTGATCCGGCAAAGATAAGCCTCGACCTCGAACTTGGTGAGGCCAATAAACCGTTTGAATAGTTCTTCATCTGGTTTTTGGTTTTCCCACACCGTGCCGCCGAGGTCATCGAGGAAGAATTTCAGACCGGCGCCATGCGCAACGATCACGATCTTGATGCGCATGGGATCGAATTCATAGACCGACAGATGATTGTTGATGTTGGTCAGCATCTGCGAAAATCGCGCCGGATCGCCGAAATCGCAGTGATAGACGCAGGCGACGTCCGTCTCTTTCCTGACGGTCGCCACATCGAGGACGGCGGGGCCAGCGGCACGGGCCGCCGCCAGCGTGGCGCCGGAAAGCGCCATCGCCCCGATGAATGTCCTCCGCGTGGTCTTGCTCATGGCAAGCGCCTCCTTTGCCGCCGCCGGAAGCCGCGCCCTGGCCGCTACTGCCCCTTGTTCACCGGACTGTCAGGGCTCATCAGCAGCGCGACGGCATCCTTGATCTGATCGATGGTCAAAATCTTGTTCGTTCCGAAGCGCGGCATGTTCGAACATGCAAGCACGGCATGCGAGTTGTAGATTTTCTCGTACGCCGCCTTGATTGCCTCCGGCTTGTAGTCGCGCAATTTGCCGTATTCCAGCAAGCTCGGGCCGAGGGTGCCGTAGCTGACCTCCTTCTTGGTCAATTGATGGCAGGCATAGCAATTGCCGCCGGAGGCGCGCCTCGGGGGATAGTCGGTGAAGCGCAGCCCGTAGCCGTTCTGCGCCAGCGCTTCGCCTTTTTTCCAGTCGCCGATAAAGTTGCCGTCGGCAGGATACTCGATCGTCGCTCTTTCCCGTTTCTCGATCGCTGCGGCGGTTGCCTTGCCCGGCTTGTTGCGCGTCTGCGAGCATCGCCGCATCGTTTCGTCCGGCGTGAGGCGCGGCACCCAATCCGCGGGCGCGTTCGCGAAAGCTGCCTTGACGGCCGCATCCGCCTTGGCCGGGTCGACGGCAGGCTTCTGCTGGGCATGCGCGACGGCAATCACCGTCAAAAGACCCGCTCCGGTCAGCGCAAGAACCTTTCGCATGACAAACCTCCTCGTCTCAGCGCTTGAGCGCGGGAGCGGAAATCTCGCCGCCCTCGGCTTTCTTGGTCAGATAGGCAATCAGCGCGACGCTCGCGTCCGATCCAATTTGAAGTTCCGGCATACGCATCTGCCAGTAACAGTCGTAGAGCCGGTGCTGCATGGTCATGACATGCGTCGACGACACGCGATAAGCCGGCCATTCGCCGATCACCTTTTTCGCTTCCGACGGGTTTTCCAGGTACGGCAGGCCCTGCAGGCGGATTCGCAGCCCTTCGGCGGCATGACAGGTCGCGCAGGAAAAATCGAACGGCCCGGACCGGCGGTGGAAGAGTTCGTCGCCAAGCGCGACCATTTCCTTTTCCTGCGGCTTGTCGAGCTTGGCCACATACTTCATCCCGCTGGATTTGCTGGCCACATAGGTTGCCATCGCGCCCAATTCCTTCACCGGCTGGCCGCCGCCGGGGTGCGGGCGTTTGACCAGATCGGCGCGATTGAAGCCCTGGATTTTTTCCATGCACCAAAGGATTCGCGTTTCCAGATCCAGGACCTGGTTCGCGTCGGCGAAGAAACGCGGCAGTTCCGCAAAGGCGCCGTCGACCCTGCCGGGGCCCTTGCCGAGATTGCAGGTTTCCAGCGAGACGTTCTTCGGGCCGCGCGCCGTTTTCCACAGCGCCTCCCCGCGGTCGGCATCCAGCAGCCCCGGGTTGCTCCAGGGATCCTCTTTCAGCATCCGCCGATAACGTTCGATTCCTTTTTCGGTGTCCGCGTCCTGCGCGGGTGCAGACGTCACCGCGGCAACGGCGCAGAGCGCTGCAAAGGCAGTTTGAAGAAAATTCTTCACCGGCCCGTCCTCCCCTGAACAAAATTCTTCTTTTCTTGCCGGCCGCATATTCGATGCATTTGCGGCGCGGCGTCCAATTATGCAAAGCATATTTGAACGTGACAAAACAATACATGGCCGCGGGCCGATGGGAAGACCAAATTCGGATGTCAAATATGGATTGCGCCTGATGCGAAGATCGACTAAACAAATATAAATATACGAATATGTCTCGCGATCCACGCGAGCGGGGAAGCGCATCAATAAGCGGTTGCGATAATACAGCAACCAGACGAGGGCTGGTCAAACGCCGACTCCTCGCCGATTTCTATTGCCCTTCCCGTCACAAACGGGTTGGATCGCCGTTGTATGGCTTCAGGAGGTTCTAACATGAAGCGAAGCTTCGATCGCCGGCAGGTGCTGATGCTGGGCGCGGGCGCTGCCGCCATTGCGGCGCTCGGAATCCCGGGCGGCCCGGCTTATGCCAAGAACGACTACGAGGAGGTTATTGCCAAATTCACCGGCGGCAAGACGCCGACCCCGAGCAAGGTGAAGCTCGATCTGCCCGAGATCGCCGAGAACGGCAATACCGTGCCCATGACCGTCTCGGTCGAAAGCCCGATGACACCGCAATCGCACGTTACCGACGTGCTCGTCGTGACCGACGGTAATCCGCGTGCCGGCGTCGCGACCTTTCATTTCTCGCCGGCAAGCGGGATCGCCGAAGCGAATACGCGTATCCGCCTTGCGACATCCCAAAACATCATTGCCGTCGCCAAAATGAACGACGGCAGCTTCTTTACTGCGTCGAAGGCGGTCAAAGTGACGATCGGCGGCTGCGGCGGCTAACGAGATTTCAGGAGAGCATTCGATGTCGGTGAAACCCCGTATCAAGCTGGACAAGAAGGAAGCCAAGAAAGGCGACCTCGTCGAGGTCAAGGCGCTTGTCTCCCACATCATGGAAAGCGGCCAGCGCAAGGACCGCGACGGCAAGACGATCCCGCGCAAGATCCTGAACAAGTTCACTTGCACGGTGAATGGCAAGGAAGTCTTTTCGGCGGATTTCGAGCCGGCGATCTCGGCCAATCCCTATATCCAGTTCAGGTTCAGGGCGCAGGAATCGGGGCCGGTTGTGCTTACCTGGATCGACGATGACGGTTCGAAAATCGTCGGTGAGGAAAGCATTAAGGTCAATTGAGCGCGATGCCGACCGTCGCGCGAGCGGCGCATGGATGATGACCGGTCCGCAAATCCGTACGGATTTTGTGGAGGGCTTGAATGTTATCCAGACGTGACTTTCTGCAGGTCGCCGCCGCCACCGCCGCGCTTGTGCCCGGCGGCTGGTCGCAGGCTTTCGCGCAGCAGCGACTGACGCAGGCCGAGCTCCTGCGCTTCGAGGCGACCGGCAATGTCACGCTCCTGCATATCGCCGATCTGCACGGCCAGCTTCAGCCGCTTCTGTTCCGCGAACCCTCGATCAATATCGGCGTCGGCGATGCCAAGGGATTGGTACCGCACATTTCCGGACGCGCGCTGCTCGATCATTACAAGATCGCCCCCGGTTCGGCAGCCGCCTACGCCTTGTCGTCCGAGGATTTCACGGCTCTGGCCAAGAGTTACGGCCGGCTGGGCGGCCTCGACCGGATCGCGACCATCGTGAAAGCCGTGCGCGCGGAACGCGGCGACCGCGTGCTGCTCTTCGACGGCGGCGATACCTGGCAGAACAGCTACACCTCCCTGATCACCAAGGGTCAGGACATGGTCGATTGCCTGGCTTTGCTCAGGCCGGATGCCATGACCGGCCACTGGGAGTTCACGCTCGGGACCGACCGCGTCAAGGAATTGATCGAAAAGCTCGGTTTCAAATTCCTCGCCCAGAATATCCGCGACACCGAGTGGAATGAACCGGCCTTCGAGGCGATGGCAACTTACGATCGCGGCGGGGTCAAGATCGCCGTTATCGGCCAGGCCTTCCCTTACACCCCGATCGCCAACCCGCGCTGGATGATCCCGACCTGGTCGTTCGGCATTCGCGAGGACGAACTGCGCGCCAACGTGGCGAAGGCACGCGAAAGCGGCGCGGATCTCGTCGTGCTTCTGTCGCACAACGGATTCGACGTCGACCGCAAGCTTGCATCGCGCGTTTCCGGAATCGATGTGATTCTCACATCTCACACCCATGACGCGTTGCCCGAAGTGGTAACCGTTGGCAAGACCCTGCTCATCGCCTCCGGCTGCCACGGCAAGTTCGTGTCGCGGCTCGACCTCGATGTCCGCGACAAGCAGGTGAAGGGCTATCGCTTCAGGCTCATCCCCGTT
The DNA here is from genome assembly GCA_008933495.1 of Pseudorhodoplanes sp. GTDB lineage: Bacteria > Pseudomonadota > Alphaproteobacteria > Rhizobiales > Xanthobacteraceae > Pseudorhodoplanes. The sequence goes on along the minus strand of WBUW01000003.1, from coordinate 7,222 downwards.
TTCTCGGACGTGATCACTGCTGATTCCGAAATGGCGGCCCTGATCGCAAAAATCCGCGTTCCGCACGAGAAGATGCTCGGCGAGAGAATCGGGAAAACGGACTCGCTTCTCTACCGGCGCGGCAATTTCAACGGCACGCTCGACGACATCATATGTGACGCCCTGTTATCCGAGCGCGACGCCGAGATTGCCTTGTCGCCAGGTTTCCGCTGGGGAACCTCGATCCTGCCCGGCCAAGATATCACGCGCGAGGATATCTATAACGCCACCGCCATCACCTATCCCGCCACTTACCGGACGACCATGAGCGGCGCGCGCCTGAAGGAGATTCTGGAGGATGTCGCCGACAACCTCTTCAATCCCGATCCCTATTATCAGCAGGGCGGCGACATGGTCCGTGTTGGTGGCATGTCCTATACGATCGATGTCGACAAGCCGGTTGGCAACCGGATTTCCGACCTGACGGTGACGCGCACCGGAAAGCCGCTGGACCCGGCGCGCGAATATGTCGTGAGCGGCTGGGCCAGCGTCAACGAAGGCACGGAAGGACCGCCGGTCTGGGAGGTCGTCATGCGGCATATCGAGAAAAAGCGCGTCGTGGCCGCGGCCCCGATGTCCCGTATCCGGGTCCTGCAGCGGTAAAATTTTTTGCCGACACATGCATATTTTTGCATGATTCTGAATACCAAGACCAACAACGTCAGAAACGGGAGCGGACGATGACCGGGATGGATCATCCCAAGCACAAATCTGCCGCTTCGCGTCGTGCGGTGTTGCGCGCGGCGCTGGCGGCCGGCGGCGCCGCCGCGCTCGGCCGCCCGGTCCTCGCCGGCGCTGGCAATCCTGCCAACCAGCCTCCCAATGTTCCGGACTGGACGCGATACCTGGGAGACGGCGTCGCCATACGCGCCTACGGCAAGCCGTCCAAGCACGAAGCCCACGTGATCCGGCGCCATGTGGAATGGCTGACCGCCTCGCGCGAAAGCTCGGTCAGTTTCACGCCGCTACACGAGCTCGACGGCATCATCACGCCCAACGGTCTCGGTTTCGAACGGCATCATTCCGGCATCGCCGAAATTGATCCCGCCGATTACCGTCTGATCCTTCACGGCCTGGTCGACAAGCCGCTGATCTTCTCGCTCGACGATCTCAAGCGGTTTCCGCGGGCCAATCGCATCCACTTCTGCGAATGCGCGGCAAATACCGGGATGGAATGGCGCGGCGCGCAGCTCAATGGCTGTCAATACACGCATGGCATGGTCCATTGCGTCATGTATACCGGCGTGACCTTAAAGACGCTGCTCAACGAAGCGGGGCTCAAGCCCAAGGCAAAATGGCTGCTGCTGGAAGGCGCCGACGCCGCGGCGATGACCCGCTCGCTTCCGCTCAAAAAAGCGCTCGATGACGCGCTGATCGCCTATCGCATGAACGGGGAAATGCTCTACCCCGAACACGGCTATCCGGCCCGCGTCGTCCTGCCCGGCTGGGAAGCCAATATGTGGGTCAAATGGCTGCGCCGGATCGAGGTCGGCGATCAGCCTTGGCATCACCGCGAGGAAACATCGAAATACACCGACTTGTTGGAGAATGGCGTTGCACGTCGCTTCACCTTCGTGATGGACGCAAAGTCCATCATCACCAATCCGAGCCCGCAAGCTCCGCTTCGACACAAATCCGGTTTCACCGTCCTTTCCGGCATCGCCTGGTCCGGCCGCGGCAAGATTTCCCGCGTTGATGTCTCGCTTGACGGCGGGCGCAATTGGCGCACCGCCCGGATCGACGGACCGGTCTGGGACAAGGCGCTGACCCGGTTCTATTACGAATTCGACTGGAACGGCCGCGAATTGCTGCTGCAATCGCGCGCGATAGACGAAAGCGGATACGTGCAGCCGACCAAGGCCGACCTGCGCAAGTATCGCGGCGTTAATTCAATATACCACAATAACGGAATTCAAACCTGGCACGTCCATAGGAATGGCGAGGTTGAAAATGTCGAAGTGTCTTAAGGCGCTGGCGATCTCGCTCGCGGCCTTGCTTCTGCTGACGGGGCATGGATCATCCACTGCGCGGCCGGGCGAGAAAAAAGGCGCGCTGCCAGGCGCGCAGAAAATCGGCATCGGTCGAGAGGCCGCAGCGAAGGAGATCGAGGGCTGGACTATCAGCATCCGCCCGGACGGCCTCGGGCTTCCGGTCGGCAAGGGAACGGTCAAGCAGGGTGCGCTGCTTTACACGGAACGATGCGCATCCTGCCACGGTGAATTTGGCGAAAGCATCGGCCGCTGGCCCGTCCTCAGCGGGGGCGAAGGGACCTTGAAAAGCCACGATCCGGTAAAATCGATCGGATCATACTGGCCTTACGCATCCACCCTGATCGATTATCTCAGGCGCGCAAAGCCTTTTGGGGCCGCCCAGTCCCTGACCAATGACGAACTCTATGCCATCACCGCGTATGTTCTTTACTTGAACGATGTGATCGCGGACGAGGAATTTGAGCTCAATGAGCGTAATTTCGTGTCGATTAGGCTTCCCAATCAGCCTAATTTTATCGATGATGACCGCGAAACGACCGAGAGAGCGTTCTGGCAGCGAAGCCCCTGTATGAAGAATTGCGCACCGGGAGGAGCGCAGATTACAGGGCGCGCCAAACTTATCGACGTGACACCGGAGCCGGGCAAAGGTCCGAAGATCGAGTGAAAGAACTGCGCATGGTGCCAAACCTGGTCATTGGACCCACTTCTATCGGCTCCGCCGTTCTGACCGGGTTCTCTGTGCAAGCGTCCGGAGATAAGGCGCTCGGCGAGTACCTGTCGGCGGAATGCGTCACCTGCCATCAATTGACCGGGCATTCGGACGGCATTCCGCCGATCATCGGCTGGCCGGAAACAGGCTTCGTCGGGGTCATGAGCCAATTTCGAAACAAGAACCGGCACAAACCGGCGATGCAAACCATCGCCGGACGGCTTTCGGAAGAAGAAATTGCTGCGCCTGCGGCCTATTTTGGAAGCCCAAAATCCACTTCGCACAGTAGATAAAGAGCCCGCAGAGGCTCATCATGGAGGGTAATGACAATGACGAACGCGACAAATCGAAGGCAATTTCTGACCGGTGCCGGGGCGATCGCCGCCGCGGGCAGTTTCCCGCGTCCTGTTTTCGCGCAAGCCAAACCGAAGCTGGTTGTCGTCGGCGGCGGTCCCGGCGGGACGACCGTCGCCAAATATGTCGCCAAGGATTCCGCCGGCGCGATCGAGGTCACCTTGGTCGAACCGGCCAAGCAGTTTACCACCTGCTTCCACTCCAACCTCTATCTCGGCGGATTCCGCTCCTTCCAGTCGATCACGCATTCGTACGACGCGATCGCGAAAAAATACGGCGTCAAGCTCGTCAATCAGTCGGCAGCCGCGATCGACCGCGACAAGAAGACGGTACGCCTCGGCAACGGAACCACGCTGAGCTATGATCGGCTACTGATCGCACCCGGCATCGACATCAAATTCGATTCGGTGCCCGGCTATTCGGAAGCGGCGGCCGAAATCATGCCGCATGCCTGGAAGGCCGGACCACAGACGCAACTGCTCAAGAAGCAGCTCGATTCGCTGCGCGACGGTGACACGATCGTCATGATCGCGCCGCCCAATCCCTATCGCTGCCCGCCCGGGCCGTACGAGCGCGTTTCCATGATGGCGCATGTGCTCAAAGCCAAGGGACACAAGAAATCGAAAATCATCATCCTCGACCCGAAGCCGAATTTCTCCAAGCAAGCCCTGTTCATGGAGGGATGGCAGAAGCACTATACCGGCATGATCGAGTGGCAGGACCCGAAGATGCACGGCGGAATCAAGGGGGTTGATGCAAAGACCAAGACGGTCAAGACCGACCTAGCCGAGTACAAGGCACAGCTCGTCAACGTCATCCCCGCGCAGATGGCGGGCAAGATCGCGCGCGACGCCGGTTTGACGAACGCCAGCGGCTTCTGTCCGATCAATCCGGAGAACATGAAGTCAACCAACGACGCCAACATCTATATCGTGGGCGACGCCAGCATCGCCGGCGAAATGCCGAAATCCGGCTTCTCGGCGAACAGCCAGGCCAAGGTGGCCGCGCTGATGATCAGGGGCGAACTGGCCAGTGCGCGCACTTTCCCGGCGCGTTACACCAACACCTGCTGGAGCCTGATCGAAACCAACGATACGGTGAAGGTCGGCGGACGATACGAAGCAAAGGACGGCAAGATCGCGGCGGTCGAGACATTCATCTCGAAAACCGGCGAGAGCGCCGAACTGCGCAAGCAAACGCAGGCCGAAAATATGGACTGGTACGCCGGGATAACGGCCGATATTTTTGCGTAATGAGCGGACGTCCGGAAACGTTTGCACCAAGCAAAAATGCGATGCGGGTCATCGACCCGCATCGTCGTGCCTTGGCGAGAGTTGCCGCCACGCTCGCCGGGCGCTCGCCTGCTATTCTGCTTGCACGGGCGGCGGCACTAACGATTCATCGAAAAGCGGTCGGCTTCGCCCGCATCGGCTTTCACCTGACCCGGCCGGCCTGCGGCGCGGCCAAAACCCGCGCCGGCGGATTTCGTATCATTCCGGCTTAACTCTCTGCAAGAAACGAGGAACTCCATGAAGCGTATCCTGACACTGCTGTGTTTTCTGACCGCCGCGACGTCCGGCGCACAGGCCCAGGATGCGGCCGCAGGCGAGAAGGTCTTTGCCGTCTGCCGCCCCTGCCATCAGGTCGGAGAAACCGCAAAGAACGTCGTGGGCCCGATTCTCAACGGTTTGTTCGGCCGCAAGTCGGGGTCCGTGGAAGGATACAATTACAGCGAGGCCAACAAGAATTCCGGCATCACCTGGAATGACGCCGTCTTCGCCGAATATATCCGCGATCCGCGCGCGAAGATTCCGGGAACGAAGATGGTCTATGCAGGCCTGAAAGATGAAAAGCGCACGCAGAACCTGATCGCGTTCCTCAAGCAATTCGACGCGTCCGGAAAGAAGAAATAGCGGGCAGCGCCGCTTCCGGGCCGTTGCCCCGAGAGCCTGGCCGGGTTGGCACCCGGCATCGACCGCCCTCGCTCCCGCCGACCGCCCCGGGGTCCGGCCGTGCCCCCTTGTGCCGTCATTCACTATGGGGTTAGGAGGGAGGGCTTGGAGCAACGTCGATGGATGCTCGACCGAGCAAATCTGTTCCGCCCCGTCGCGCATCTGCCCCGCGAAACCCGGAGCGGACACGCGCGGCGATCCTCAACGCGGCGATTGCCGAATTTACATCGAAGGGTTTAAGCGGCGCCCGGATCGACCGGATCGCCAAACGTGCGCGCGTAAACAAGCGCATGATCTATTATTATTTCGGCGACAAGGAGCGACTCTATATCGCTGTTCTCGAAGAAATCTATACCGCGATCCGCACCGCCGAAATCGGGCTGAACCTGACCGACCGCGACCCCGCCGACGGCATGCGCGAATTGATCAACTTCACTTGGCACTATTTCATCGACCACCCGGAATTCCTCAGTCTGCTGGCCACCGAAAATTTCAATCGTGCCCGCTATCTGAAGAATTCACGCCGGATCCGCGAACTTCATTCGCCCCTGATCGGGATGATTTCCGATCTGCTCAAACGCGGTGCAAAACAAAAGATTTTCCGCCTGGACGTCGACCCGGTCGAGCTCTATATTTCGATCGCGGCCCTCGGATTTTTCTACCTGTCGAACCGCTACACCCTGGCGACCATTTTCAGCCGCGACTTGACCACCCCCGACCGGCTTGTCGCGCGTGGCCAGCATATCGTTGAGGTGATTTTCGATTTCCTGGCGCCGCGGCCAGAAGGAACAGTCGGCCCGGCGCCGACGCGGCCCTGAAATGCGGGGCGCATTTTCCACGACCCGCGCATTGCGCTATTATTCGACCATGGCCCGGTCCCGCCCCGGACTATCCTTGATGGTCGCGCTCGTCGCGGCATTCGCGGCAATGCCGCTTGCGGCAGCACGCGCCGACAGCCGGCAGCCGTTCCCCAAGCCGAAACCGCGCTGCGAGCGTCCGGCCTTTCGCGTGCTGCTGGACGTAGGCCATACCGCCGACGACCCCGGCGCCCGGAGCGCGCGCAGCGCGACCGAGTTCGAATTCAATCTGCGTCTGGCCCGCGAAATCGAACGAAACTTGAAGGATTCCGGCTTCACGCAAACTGTCGTGCTGGTTTCCAAAGGCCCCGCCATCGCGGCCTTGATCTCGCGCATGCGGCGGGCGAACGCAGCACCGGCCGATCTGTTCTTGTCAATTCACCACGATTCGGTACCCGAGCATTTCCTGGAATCGTGGCTCAACGCCGGCAGCCCGGCCCGATTCAGCGACCGATTCCGCGGGCATTCGATTTTCGTTTCTTTTGAAAATAGACATCTGAAGGAAAGCCTGCACTTTGCGAGCCTGCTGGGCTCGGAACTGAAGGTGCGCGATCTCAATTACACGCCCCACTATACCGAGCGCTTCATGGGCAGCCGGCAACGCGAACTGCTGGACAACCGGACCGGCGTCTATCGCTTCGATAAGCTCTATGTTTTGCGCACCGCCCGGATGCCTGCGGTACTGTTCGAGGCTGGCATGATCGTCAACCGCGAAGAGGAATTGGCGTTGGCAACCCCCGAGCGGCGGAGCACATTGGCGCTCGCAGCGACCGACGCGATCGAGGGCTTCTGCGGACAACGGCAAGCGGCCACGAAGGCTGTAGCCGGCCGCCACGATGGCACGTCGCCAGCTCAGGCCCGCCCGCATCCGATGGCAACCGGCCGTCGCCCGACCGGAGACCCGCAAACCGCCCGTCTGCTGCGGTAAGGCGCCTCGGACAATCGCGAGAGACGCGATCGCCGCCGGCCGATCGCGCCGTTACGGGACATTCGGCAAACCTGCACGTCACGTTGCAGGTTTTCCGGTTTCCGGCAGCGGCAGTACCGTGCGATTGTTCGCGATGCCGGCTGATTTTTCGACGCCCGCGTTGGTTGCCGAGTATGCCATGAACCACCAGATTCCATCCGGTCTTTCCGCCGCAGATGATTCGCTCCACGATCGTCCGACGCCGCGCCGTTCGGTGCCGGACCTTCGCGTTCCTCTGCTAAATGGATCCTGTTGGGATATTGCAGAGCAAACGCCGCGGTGTTTTTCGATGAACGTGTTTTACCGCGGCTTTCATTGTCCGGCCTGCACCACCTATATGCGTGAGCTTGAAC
>WBUW01000408.1 GCA_008933495.1 Pseudorhodoplanes sp. | reverse complement strand
GGCGCATCCGATCGTCGCCGTCGACCTGCTCGATTCCAAGCTCGACATGGCCATGAAGCTGGGCGCGACCCATCGGATCAACGCCAAGAATACCGCGAATCTCGAATCCGATCTGCGCGCCATCGTCGGCGACAAGGGCGCGGACAAGGTGATCGAGACGACCGGCGCGAAGGCGGTCATCGAGATGGCCTATAATCTTACCCATCCGGATGGCACCTGCGTGCTCGTGGGCGTGCCGACCGAGAAAGTGACGATCTATACGCTGCCGATCCACTTCAACAAGGTGCTGACCGGTTCGCACGGCGGCAGCTGCGTGCCGGATGTCGATATTCCACGTATCGTCAAGCTGAACCAGGCCGGTCGTATCTCTTTCGACGGGATCATCACCCACGAATTCGCGCTCGACAGGATCAACGATGCGCTCACGGTGATGCGCAGCGGCGAAAACGGGCGCATTCTGCTGAAGATCGCCGGCGACTGATCAGACTGCGACCAGATTTCGGATCGAGCGCGGACTGTCAGTAAACATCGAGTGGAAGCGGCCGCCACGCGCTATAAATTCGGCATTGTTGGCGATTACCTTGTCCTCGATCTGCGGTGCAAGCCCGAGCAGGCAATGACCGATGTCGCCTGCGAGAAGTCGCTCGCGCGCGGCGATCGGCAGATTGCAGCCTGGCAGGAACAGCCCTTGTTTCTGCGCGGTGTCGTCTATGACGCAGGCGAAATAATCCGCAAGGCCATGGAAGTTGATGAACGCTGCGGTCAGGTGCCCTGCGCCGTAGGCGGCGAGACGCCGGCCGTCTGCGGTGAAGCGCTCCAATAGCGCCCGGTGGCGGGTTGTCCAGTCAGGGAAAGCCGCGCCATAGGCGGTCGCGAGCGCGATATTCCGCAAGACGCTTTGCGGGTCCCAACTGTGGCTGCGCGCTACGTCCTTGCGGGCGTAGAGTACGATCACATCCTCGAACGGAAACGGATGGATGTCGGCCGCAACCGGCACGCAGCCGGCGGCGGCCAGCGTTTGTGGCAGCGTCTCCGGCGTGAAATAGAGCACATGTTCTTCCCAGATCATGGTGTAGTCCTGACGCTGCAGATTGGCGCGGCAATCAGGCACCTCGACGATCAGATACCCGTCGGGCGCAAGCAGCATACCGAGTGCGGCCATGAATTCGTGCGGTCGTTCGGCGTGCTCCGCGACATGCCGGGCAATGACGAGATCGGCGGGACCGTGGCGTTCCGCAATGGCCTGCGCGCGCTCCGGCGTGAACAGGGCCTGGATCGATTCCACGCCGGCATCGGCCTTGCCGGCGCCGAGTTCGGCCTGCGCATCGATCGAGCGCACATGCGTGAACCCGGCATTCCGGAACCGATCGAGCGTCGTGGCATCCTTGACGCTCAGGCCCACGACCGCCGAACCGCGATGCAGTCCTTCGAGCGTGCATGCGTGCGCCACCACACGGTCGAGATGGGTCTCGGGCTCGCGATAGGTGATCCAGTCGAACGGCGGGACGAGGTCGCCGTGCGGTACCGGCTGCATCAACTGGACGATGCCGCAGCCGCGGCAGACCGCAAGAGCGAGCGTGTAGAGCCTGGTCGTTGCGTCGGGGCTGCGGGCGAAGTGGCTGGAAACCGGCTGTCGCCCGAGATCGAGCACGCGCTCCAACCGTCCGGACCGGCAGATCAGGCAGCGCGTCACGGCCTTTCTCCGCGCGCAGGAGACTCGCCGGAGCGGCGGATGGTCTCGGCGGACACGGTCGGCGGCGCTGGTTCGTTCTGTCCGAGCAGCCGTGCAATGCGACCACGCAAACGCAGCAGGGCGCCCGGGCGGCGCAGGCGCAAAAACTCGCCGAGCCACCACCGGACCAGCGCCACGAGCAGGTCATAGTGGCGTGGCCGCGTCGCGAATGCCGGGATCATGGCGCGCACGAACGGCGACAGCGCCGCCGGCGCCTTGCGCACCGCGCGGCGGATGTCGGCAAAGTCGGGCCGCGCCAGCTTGTCGGCGATGGCCACAACCACGTCGCGTTGCAGGGTTTTGTCGCGCATGCCGCGCGCGGAATAGGAATGGGTCGAGCGGCGGAACGCGGCGAGCGTGCGCGGGATGGCGTAAAAGCCGTGGCGCAAGGCGATGGCGTAGATTGCGAACCAGTCGCTGTGCCAGCGCAGCGATTCGTCGAAACCGCCGACCTGCCGCAGGGCGTCGGTCCGGAACAGGGCGGTGTTGACCGCGAGCCAGGCGAATTGCCGGCCGAGCAAATGCAGGAAACGGTCCGCCGAAACGAAGAACGGCTCGTCCTGCATTGCATACCACATGCCGAGCCCGGGCTGGCGCCCAAAATGGGTCAGCACGCCCGTACTCTCATCCCACTCGCTGTAGCAGGATACGGCCAGGCGCAGGTCGGGGAAGTCCTGCAGCGCGCGATGAAAGGTCTCGCACATGAGCGGTTCCACCCGTTCGTCGGCACTTGCGAGCACGACACGGGGCCGCGTCGCGGCGGCGATGCCCCGGTTCACGGTGGCGGCAACCCCCATGCGCCGCTCGTTGCGCAGCAGCCGCAATTGCGGAACGCTGTCCGCGAAGCCGCGGATCACCTCGATGCTGTGATCGGTGGAGGCGTCATCGATGACGATGATTTCGTCGAACGGCCGCGATTGCCGGGTGATGGCACCGAGCGAGGTTGCCAGCTCGATTGCGTGATTGAAATTCGGCAGGACGACCGAAATCCCTTGCATCGATTCGTTCCTAGACGCACCGTTCAGGACCTGCTTTATCATCGCCCGCGGCGGTCTTTGGACATATTTTTTGTCGCCGCCGGCAGTTTTGCGGGAGTCGTTGCGATTGGTTGGACTAGTTGAGGGGCCGCGGTCGGATGCCGAACGGGCCGACATGACGTCCGATGCCGGTCCGGACCTGACCCGCGGCGAAGGCTGGGACGTAAAGCAGGGGGAACCTGCCGGCGGGTTTCTCCGCAGCGCCATTTTGCCGGGCGTCGTCTGGTTTTTTCGCGCGCTTTTCCTGTCAACCGAGCAGGGCCGCCGCGCGCTTATGTGGCTGACGGGTAAGTTCGCGGCTGGACCTCTGGCCGTCGCGCTGCTTGTGCGCACGCCCGAGCGCCGGCAATTGCTCGCCATCCGCCTGATCCTGAAATATTCCGAGCCGCCGGTCCATCGCACGCTGGCCGAAAATGTTCGCAGCCGCGCCAGCCGGTCGGCAAACCCTCGGCTCTGGGCGGCCCACGACCTCATCCTGGCCCACGCGCCGGGCCTGATCGCCTCCTGGCAGGACTTCATTGGCCAAGGCGAGGGGGCGACGGCCGGGTCGGCAGAGCGGCGGCGCACGCCGCAGCCGCACACGGTTGCCATCGCCGCTTATGAACTCGCCCGTTACAAGGATGCCGTTGCCGCGTTTCTACAGG
>WBUW01000407.1 GCA_008933495.1 Pseudorhodoplanes sp. | reverse complement strand
GGCCGCAACCGCGGGCGGCGGCGGCGGCGCCAAGACCGCCTGCATCTCGTTCTGGATCGCCTGCGGCTCGCGCACCGGCGGCGCCGGCCGCGGCGTTTCGGTCAGGACTACAGCCGCGGGAGCCGGCGGCTTGGGCGCCGGCGGCGGCGGTTTCGCGCCGGTATCTTCATCGGAGATGATTCTGCGTATGGAGGCGAGAATCTCCTCCATCGACGGTTCTGTGGCCTTCGCCGCCTGGTTCATTTCCGCATCCCCGATGCGTCCGCCCCCGCACCTGCCAGGCCGGACACCGAATCATCTGCAGTGTTGTTCCTGCATAACCCGATCGAGGCAAGTATCGCACGGCCATACTCGAACGCAATACGCGATCCCTCCGCGGCGCAGAGCGGCGCGCGGCGGACGCCGTGCGGGGCTTGCCGGCTACTGGCCGTCGGGGGTGCGCACGCCGATCCAGCTATCCCGGACCTGATAATAATGTGTCACCGGATCGTAGATCGGCACCTGCAGCCCGAGCACCGCGACCGACAGCCGGCCGACCGCGGACAGCAACGCATAGGACGCAACCACCCGGTCGCGCTGCGCGGTCACCAGCGCCACGCGCGCATTCACCAGTTCCTGCTGGGCATTGAGCACGTCAAGCGTCGTGCGCTGGCCGACGCGGGCTTCCTCGCGCACGCCGTTGAGCGCGATTTCGGCGGCGGTAACCTGTGCCTGGGTCGCGGTGATCTGCGCCTTCGCCGCTTCCAACTGGCCCCAGACCTGTACCACATTGGCGCGCGCCTGGTCGCGGTTGAGCGCAAGCTCCAGCCGGCGCTGGCCGAGCGTCTCCTTGAACTGGCGGATGCTCGAATATTCGGAGCCGCCCTGATAGATCGGCACGGTCAGTTGCCCGGTCACCGAGGCCTGCAGCGACTCCACCGTCGACAGCGACGTATCGTAGCCCTTCTGCACACTGCCGCTGACCGACAGCGACGGATAGAGCGCGCCTTCCGACACCTTGACCTGCAGCGCCGCCACGTCGACGCCGTGTTCGGCGGCGCCCACCGCGGGGTTTTCAACCTGCCCCTGGGCAATCGCCAGATCAAGCGAGCGCGGCGACAGGCGGTCCACCGGCGTGCCGGCCTTGAGCGCGCCGGGATCGACACCGATGACCCGGCGATAGACCGCGCGCGCGGTCGTGTAATTGGCCTGGGCGGCGAGCATCTGCGATTGCGCGGCGGCGACGCGCGATTCGGCCTGCGCCACATCGGTGCGCGTCACCTCGCCGACATTGAAGCGGTCGCGGGTCTGGCGCAATTGCTCCTGGATCACCTCGACATTGCGGCGCTGCAGATCAAGGATGGCGCGGTCGCGCAGCAGATTCATATAGGCGGTCACCGCGTCGAGCAGCACGGTCTGCTCGATGACGCGCAGCGTCTCGCGCGCGGCGAATACCTGCGCCTCCGCCTGACGGGTGCGGTTGGCGGTCTGGAATCCGTTGAACAGGTTCTGCGTGATCGTGGCGCCGACGCTGTGCGGATAGACCGTGCCTTTCGATGTCGATTGCAGCGTGCGACCGGCGGTGGTGGTCTCCGAAGTGGTCTTGGAATAGAGCGGGCCGGCGGAGGCGGTCGCGCTGATGGTCGGACGATAGCCGGACAAGGCCTGCGGCACACTCTCGTCGGTCGCGCGCAGCGCCGCACGCTGGGCATTGATCTGCGGATTGTTCTGATAGGCCTGGACCAGCGCCGTCTCGATCGTATCGGCATGTGCGGAGAGGATCGTTGCGGTCAAAGCCGCAACCGCCGCGACCGGCAGACTCCAACTCAGTCTCAGCATTTACGCTGCTCCAGGCACCCAGCCGCAAAGGCAACGGGCCGGTCGGGAACCGGCCTGTCCCTGAACTTTGGTTACCTATAGCGGCTGGGACCGGGTCCGAACATCCCCCTTGGCCGCCGGTGCGGAAAAAGCCGGGGACTTGGGGCATTCCGGCTACACCTGCGGGCCGAAATCAGGAGCCGGGCGCGCGGTTTGCCGCCGGCCATCGGGCGCCCGATACCGCCCGCGCCGCGCACGGGATGGCTGGCATGCGCGAGCCGCGCGGCGGTCCGCAATCCGAAAATCGGGTTCAGAAAACGAAGGCGGGTTCTGCGGCGAAGCCCGGCAACGCCGGCGCGCTGGCGTCGAACACCGGCCGGCCGCTGACGTGGCCGTGGCTCGCCAGGTACAGCATGGCCTTGCTTGCCGGGGCGCGCCCGCGCACGCAAACGAGGCGGCCGCCGTCGGCCAGTTGCGAAAGCAGCGAATCGGGCGACACCTCGACGCATCCGTCGACCAGGATGACCTGATACGGCGCCCGCGCCGGCCAGCCGGCCCGGAGCGGCCCGCGCACGGTTTCGACATTCGGCAGAGCGAGCTCGGCGCACATCCTGGCGGCGCGCGCGAGCAAGGCGTCATCCTCGTCGAGCGCCACGACCGAGGCGGCAAGCCGCGCGAGAATAGCGGCGGCATAGCCGGTCGCGGCGCCGACCACGAGCGCGCGGTCGGCGGCGCCGACCTGCGCGGTCTGGATCAGTTTCGCCAGCACCATCGGCTTCATCAGCCGTCGCACGGTCGGGCTGGCGGGATCGCCCACCGGGGCATCGAGATCGAGATAGGCAAGCGCGGCGGCCGCCGGGGCGACGAAGCGCTCCCGCGGCACATCCTGAAAGGCGGCGAGAATGCGCAAGTCGGTGACGTCGGCGGTGCGGATTTGGCCGTCCACCATCATGCGGCGCGCGGCGGAATGATCGGCCATCGGCGAACCTCGGCGTGAAGCGGGTTGGCCGCCTTTTGCGGCAAGCCCGGACAAAAGGCAAGCGCACCTATCGGCGGATGCCGTGCGAATGCGGGCCGGTTGCCGGCCCCCGGCACCTCCTATATAGCGAAGTGCCAAGGCCACGTGGCGGAGTGGTGACGCAACGGTCTGCAAAACCGTGTACACCGGTTCAATTCCGGTCGTGGCCTCCAGTTTCATGACGGCGGTGTCGGTGGCGGCGGTTTTCGCGGTGCGTCCGCGGCTGGCAAACCGGCGCCGCGCCGCCGCGGCCGGATAGCCCGGCGAAAGCCCTTTGCAAGGGATCGGGGGCTTGTTATAGGCGGGGCGTCAAGCTGCACGCTTTTGCGGACGTGTTCCCCGGTAGCTCAGTGGTAGAGCAACCGGCTGTTAACCGGTTGGTCGCTGGTTCGAATCCGGCCCGGGGAGCCACCGTTTTTCTCGGTATTTTTGGCAGGTGTTCCGCACCCAGGTCCTGTCGTGACTGGGCATCGCCTGCCAGGCCGCGGCCGGCGACGCTAGCTCAATCGAACGCGCGCCTGCGCAATCACCTCGGGCACGATCTCGTCGTGGCCGGGCGCCATGAGGTGCACGCCGGCGACCCCGTCGATCGCCGCAAGCTGCGC
>WBUW01000406.1 GCA_008933495.1 Pseudorhodoplanes sp. | reverse complement strand
GGCCCTCGCGGCAGGCGGACGGCCCGGCCAGCGCGGCGCAGCATGACAAGACCAGCGCGCCTGCCGCCCAGACGGCACGGCGCAGGCCGGCGCTCTTTCCTTCAGCGGTCGGGGCGGCGCGCCCGCGTCCGCCAACGCGACGCCACCAGCGCGACCACGCGCAGCGACTCCAAGGCGCCATCGGCCGCTCCCTTTTCGAAATCGCCTTCGACCTGGCCCATCTGGTTCGTGACATGGGCAAAGCAAAGCACCGGCCGCCGGCGCGCTTGCGCGAACGCATAGAGCGCCGAGGCCTCCATTTCGACGGCAAGAATGCCGGCGCGCGCGGCCGCCGCGATGGCCGGCTGCGTTTCGCGAAACGGCGCGTCCGTCGTCCATGTCGCTCCGACCGCGACCGCGATCCCCGCCGCCGCCAGCGCCTCCCGGGCGGACGATGCCAGGCTTGCGTCGGCGGTGCTGTAATCGGACGGCGGCAGGTAATGATAGCTCGTTCCTTCGTCGCGCAGCGCCCGGTCGATGATGATGAAATAGGGCGGAGCCTGTACCGGCAGAATCTGGCCGGCCGAGGTTACGCTGATCAGCAACCGACAGCCCGAGGCAAACAGCTCTTCGGCAATCAACACCGCAAACGCGGCGCCGACCGCGCAGCCCACAATGCCATAGTCCTGTCCCTCGTGCGCAAAGACGTCGAGCTCGGTGTGGTAGCAGGCCCAGTCGGGATGGCGTTTGGCACGCTTCTGCACACGCAGGTGGCGCACGATATCGCCGTCGGGATCCAGGATGCAGACGTCGGGAATGACGGCGGGTGCGAGCCCCTTCTGGCGGCGCGCCTCGCGCAGCAGGCTTTCCGGCGTGAAGGCGGAAGCGGCTCCGAAGTGCTTGTTTGCGAGGATCGGCGGCGGTTTCGGTTCGCTCACGGGCATTATTCCGGTTGAGGCCATGCTTCGTCCGCCGCCGCCGGCCTGGTCGCCGACATGGCGATGAAGGCCGATCCAAGCGTCGACCGGCGGCCGAGCCAAAGGTCGATGGGCGCCAGGAGTTCGGCGGCCGCGCCCCAGGGCGGATAATGCACGGCGCCGCGCACGTCCGATACATTCAACCCGGCGCCCTGCGCGAGCGCGCGCAGCTCGCGCGCCGTGCGGAACGTGGCGATTTGCCAGGTTGGATTGCCGAGCCAGCCGCGCACGCGACGCCAGGCGGCCCAAAGGCTGAAGCGTCCCAGCTCGCCGATGACAAGACGCCCGCCGGGCTTGAGCACGCGCGCCATTTCCCGCACGGTCTGCGCGCCGTCGGGCACAAAGCACAGCACGGTCACGGCAATGACGCAGTCAAACGTCGCGTCGGCGAACGGCAGCGTCTCGGCCCGTCCCGTAACCAGCCAGTAATGCGTGGCCTCCGATTCACGGCGGCGCCGGGCCGCGGCGATCATCGTCGCCTCCGAATCGAGCGCGGCGACGAGCGCACCCTGTCGCGCCAGCCGCGAGGCCATCGCGCCGTCGCCGCAGCCGACATCGAGCAGCATCCGTCCGCTGACCGGTCCCAACAGGTCCGCGAGCAGCGCCTGTTCCAGCCGGTCGGTGATCCGGCCGAGGCGGCTCGATCGCCACCGGGCGTAGGGCTCGGTCAGCCCGGCAAACGACGCTTTGGTGTCCATCGACGCGCCCAAGCGTTTCAAGCGATGATCGACCGCCGGCGACGCTGCGGCGCGTGCCCGGCGGCCGGTCAGGTCTTGAACAGCCCTTGCAGCGAGCGCGGCTTGTCCGCCGGGGCGGAGGGAGCGGGCGCCGGCCCCGGCGCCGGTTTCTTGAACATCTCTTCCAGCGAACGCGATCGACCCGGCTCTGCCGACGGCGGCGGTGACGCCGGCGTCGACGGCCTGCCGATCTCCTTCAGCGCGCCGGGCGTAATTGCCCAGGCCAGCGCGACCGGCGCCGGGCGCGAGCCGAGCACATTGCGGCCGGCGAGATGGATGTCGCCTTCGGTGTCGGGACGCGTTTCAAGCGGCTCGTTGAAGCCGACGTCGACGCCGCCGCAGGTCGAGCGCGCATAGGTATAGGTGATGCGTCCGTCGCGGCGCGTCGCGGTCTCCACGCGGCTGCCGCCGGCGGTGGTGTCGGGGACCGGCACGCGCGGGATTTCGTAGCCGTCGAGCAGGAAGCCGGCGTCGAAACCGGCCGCGCCGATGGCGTTGAGGTCGCGCATGATGCGCGCCATCGCGAAATGGCGATACATGTTGCGCATTTCCTGCCACAGCGGCTCGGAGCGGTAGACCTCTTCCATGCGCTCGGTCCAGGCGCAGGTGAAGGCGCGCGCGTAGGAATTGATCGTGCCGGTGCTCTTGCGGCCGGCCGGGGTGTCGGATTCCTCCTCGGTCTTGAGCGTGACCTGGGTGTAGGTGAAGCGCACGATGTTGGGATTATCCGCCGGCGCGCCGTAGCCGAAACGCCCGGGCGTGAACCAGTAGCGCGTGATGGCGCCGGTGATCGGGGAGGGATCGCGGCCGGACGCGATTTCGGCGCGCCAGTCCTTGATCTCCGCATCGAAGTCGCCGAGGAAGGGCGTGCCGATCGGCAGCCTGGCGCGCCCCTGCGCCACCTGTTTCATCTTGATGTCGGCGTCGAGCAGGATCTTGGCGACGCGGCAATGGCGCGGCATGCCGTCGACGCGCACCTTGCGCAGGTCGGCCATCGCGCACAGTTCCTGATAGCGGCGCCGGTCGGCCGGATTGGTGATCTTCAGGCCGTGGACGCGGCGATGATATTCCGGCTCCGAATCGATCGAGATGGCCGCGCTCTTGCGGTAGACCTCGCCGCGCACATAGGCCGAGCGCAGCGCGACGATGAAATCGGCCGGCTGCAACTCGGGCTGGCCGCCTTCCTTGATGCCGAACAGGACGATGTCCTTGTTCTCGTCATCGACGACATAGCCGTCGAGCCGGGTGAGCCCTTCAAAGCGCGCCGGCTTGCCGGCGGCGAGCGCTTCCGCCACCCGCCGCAGCGACACCGCGCGTTCGGGGCGGGTCCTGATCGGGGTCAGCGAAACCCTGCAATAGTCCTCGACGGCTGCGGCGGCGGGGCGCGCGAACAGCGGCGCGATCCCGGCGGCCAGTCCGCCCGCGAGCATGGCGCGGCGGGTCAGTTCGTTGCGTGTGGTCACGGCACCCTCACCCTCATGGAAGCGATTGTCCGGTCGGATCGGTTATGCATCCGCCTGAAAATACCGGATGTTCGGGGCGCCCGCCAGAGAGCCGAAGCGGTACCGGCGCGGGCGCCTGCGGAAAACGCACCCGGCCGGGCGGACATTTGAACGGACGCGCCGTTTCAATTAACGTCACGCGCCGGGGAACCTGGGAACGTGCTGCACGACAGGATAAAAAAGGCGTCGGTTGCGCTGGCTTTGGCTGCCGGGCTGGTGCTGGCCGGCTCCGGCG
>WBUW01000405.1 GCA_008933495.1 Pseudorhodoplanes sp. | reverse complement strand
GCGGCGCGCCATTATCTGCCGTCGGGGCGGCCGCCGGGCGAAGGGGAGGTAATGCGCCTGCCGGCGCTGGCGGCAACGCTTTCGCGCATTGCGCGCGAAGGGCGGGACGCCTTTTACACCGGCGAAGTGGCCGCCGATCTTGTCGCCACCGTCCGTCAGCAGTCCGCCGCGGCGAAGCCGTCACCCCGATTTCAACGAATTATCGCGGTCTCGACATCGTCGAATTGCCGCCGAACGGCCAGGGTCTGGCCGCGCTCGTGCTGCTCAACATTCTGCACCAATTCGATTTGTCGTCGCTTCATCCGGCCGGAGCCGAGCGGCTGCATATCCTGCTCGAAGCCGGCCGCATGGCGTATGCGGTGCGCAACGCGCATATCGCCGATCCTTCAGCCATGCGCGCCTCGGTGGCGGCTTTGCTCGACCGCGCTTTTGCCGCCGGGCTTGCCGGCCGCATCGATCCGGCCCGGCGCATTGCCGTTTCGCGGGCGCCCGACCCGCGCGGCGACACGACGCTTGTGACCGTCGTCGATCGCGACCGGCAGGCTGTCGCGATCATCAATTCGCTGTTCGTATCGTTCGGCGTCGCCGTCGCCACCGAGAAGACCGGAGTGATTCTGCACAACCGCGGCATGAGTTTCTTGCTCGATCCCGGCCATCCCAATTGCGCCGGCCCCGGCAAGCGCCCCATGCACACGATCATCCCCGCGCTCGCTGTGCGCGACGGGCGATGTGAAATAGCATTCGGCGTGATGGGCGGTTCCTATCAGGCCATGGGTCACGCCCATTTCGTCTCCAATCTCGTCGATCACGGAATGGATCTGCAGGCCGCTATCGATATGCCGCGCGTGTTTTTCGAGGCGGAGACGACGGCCGTCGAGCGCGGCCTCGCGGCGGATGCGATTGAGGGCTTGCGTCGTCGCGGCCACGATGTCGCCGTGCGCGCGTTGCCGCTCGGCGGTGCACAGGCCGTCCGCATTGACTGGGATCGCGGCGTCCTCATCGGGGCGTCCGACGGCCGCAAGGACGGCTGCGCGCTTGGTTACTGAAGAGTGATTTTCGCCTAAAGCGCTTTGAGAAAGGCCGGCCGCGTCGCCAAATGGGATGCGGCCGTCCGGTAATGGCCGGCGGCTTCCTGTGGATCGAGGCGGCGGCGTTCACGGGTTTGCGGCACGCCCTCCGCCGTCGCAATCAGATGCGCGAGATAGGGGGCGAAAGGACGGGAACTTGACGCGTCGCCCGGCCGCGGTCTCCGCATATGCGCGCGACCGGCGGGGTCAAGCGGGACCAGCGCACGCTGCGCTGCCGGCGGCTCGCGTCGGCAACGCTGGGCCTGCGTTGAGACACCGGTGACCCCGATTGAACCGATAGCCGACATGCCGCCGCTCCGCCGTGCCAACTTGGGACAATTCGTCCCGTTACCCCGGTAAACTCGCAAGCAGCATGCCGACAGGCGGTGGGCGGTCCGCGCCGACCGTTAGAATGACAGCATCTGATTTTTCAGAATTTTTAGGTTTGTGCGCTAGGTCATAATCACAGAAAGGCCCTCTTGTCGGTACGGCGGGCGACAGACTTGTGCCGAAAGGGTTCAGCGTGGAAGGCAAGCAAACGGCGTCACGCCGTCCGAAGCGCGAGTTCGTGGATGGCGCACAACCCTGCGTGGTTGGGGCGGCCGGAATGCGCGACGGCGCGCCGGCCGAACGGATCGACGTCGCCGGGATCATCCAGTCGCTCGGCGAGGCGCCCTATGAATGGCGGCTGGACAGCGACCGTCTGATCTGGGGCGCGAATGCGCCACAGATTCTCGGCCTGCGTGATGCGTCCTTGATCGCCAGCGGCCGTGCGTTCGCCAATCTGCTCGATCCCGGCAATGTCGAAACGCGTTTTGATGCGATCATGCATGGCGAACGCAAAGATGAGGGCACGGGCGTTCGCTACCAGATCCAGTACTGCCTGCGTGCGGCGCCGCGCTCCGAAAAGACCTGGATCGAGGATACCGGGCGCTGGTACGCCGGGCCTGACGGGCGTCCGCTGCGGGCCCATGGCGTCATCCGCGTCATCAATGAGCGCTATGCACACGAGCAGGAGCTCGCCTATCTGTCGCAGTTCGACGGCCAGACCGGCGAGATCAACCGCAGCCATCTTTCAAAGATTCTCGAACAGACGCTCCAGGAATCGGTCCGGGCGCGGACGTCCTGCGGATTCCTGCTGGTCGCAATCGACAATCTGGGCCGCATCAACGAGGCCTATGGCTACGAGATTGCCGATGAGGTGATCAGTGCCGTGGCCAAGAGATTGCGCAGCAAGATGCGCGGCGAAGACTGTCTCGGGCGCTTCTCCGGAAACAAGTTCGGCATCATCCTGCGCAATTGCTCGCCGGACGATCTTCTGGTCGCCGCCGACCGCTTTCTGGCCGGCGTGCGCGACGACGTCGTGGCCACGGCGGTCGGCCCGGTCGCCGTGACGGCAACCATGGGCGGGGTCACCGCGCCACGCCATGCGCGCACCGTCCAGGAGATTCTCGCGCGCGCCCAGGAAACGCTCGATCGCGCCAAGGCCAAGCGGCCGGGTTCGTTCTTCGCCTATCAGCCGAGTATCGAGCGTGAGGCGCAGCGCCGCGAGAACGTGCGCTCGACCGAGGAAATCGTCACCGCGCTCAACGAGCGCCGGATCCTGCTGGCTTACGAACCGGTGGTCCATACGCAAACGCGCGAGACGGCGTTCTACGAGTGCCTCATGCGAATCCAGCGTGCCGACGGCACGATCGTTCCGGCATCGGCAGTCATCCCGGTGGCGGAACGGCTCGGCCTCGTCCGCCTGCTCGACCATCGCGTGTTCGAACTGACCGTGCGGGAACTGGTGGCCAATCCGACCCTGCGGCTGAGCTTTAACGTTTCCCCGGCGTCCACCATCGACCCGGACTGGTGGGTCCGGCTCGGATCGCTATTGCGCACCCATCCGGGTGCGGCCCCGCGGCTGATCGTTGAAATTACCGAAATGGCCGCCATTCACGATATCGACGATACTCGCGGTTTCGTGACGCGCGTGAAGGATGCCGGGTGCCGGATCGCCATCGACGACTTTGGCGCCGGCTATACCTCGTTCCGCAATCTGCGCA
Organism: Pseudorhodoplanes sp.; assembly: GCA_008933495.1. Lineage (GTDB taxonomy): Bacteria > Pseudomonadota > Alphaproteobacteria > Rhizobiales > Xanthobacteraceae > Pseudorhodoplanes. The sequence continues at coordinate 320 of WBUW01000405.1, read as the reverse complement.
AGCTTGGGGTCGACATCGTCAAGATCGACGGCTCTTTCGTGCAGAACCTCACGCGGTCCGAGGACGACCGTACATTCGTGCGCACGCTGATCGAACTCGGACGCCGGCTCGGACTGGAAACCATCGCCGAGTGGGTGCAGGATGAACAATCCGCATCGATCCTGTCGGCCTGGGGCTGCCACTATCTGCAGGGCGCGCTGATCGGTATGGCCCATATCGACCGGCCGTGGCTGAAAAACACGCTGGATGATACCGCGCGCGCGGCCTCGGCCTGAGCGCAGAGCGCCCCGCTTATTGTTTGTCCTTTTCCGTCATCTGGT
>WBUW01000404.1 GCA_008933495.1 Pseudorhodoplanes sp. | reverse complement strand
GTTCGTTCTCGTTGATCTTGCGCAACCACCCGTGCATCGGACGCCGCAGCGCCAACAGGCCTGCGGCCGTCACTGCAATCGCCCCGGCGATTGTCGGTGAGCCGATGAGCGCAAAAGCGCCGAGCGCGAAGGTGAGCATGCCGGCGATCGCGGTGGTTGCGGAAAACGTCTTGTCGGCCCGGTTTTCCTCGATGCAGAAGAGCGTAATCGCCACGGCATAGCCGACAAAAGCCAGCCCCAGCACAAGCCCGCCGGCAGCGTTTGCGGCGCCGCCCAAAATCTGTGCCGTCGCGCCCGCAAGGCCGCCGAGCAATCCGGTAATCGAGAACGTGCGGATGCCGGCCGCGCGACCGCCGGCCCGCTCGGCGCGCTTGGTCCAGCCCCGCTCCAGACCGATCAAGAGCCCGATCCCGAGCGCCACGGCGAAATGCGAGAACAGCGCGACGGTATCCATCCAGGTCCATCCATGCCGCGCGTCGCAGGAAATGGATTTTCCATCCGGCGCAACGACCGCATTATAACTTTGCTATTACACGCCGCATTATTGGAACAAGGCAAGCTTATCAATGCCGGCTGCGCGGCCTATATCTTCTCCAATCATATTATGTGCCGCAAAGAACGCTTTCGAACGCAAGCGGGCTGGCGTTCCGTCGGCGCGGAACTGACAAGGAGACCGCCATGGCGCTTGCCATCAACGACACCGCTCCCGATTTCGATGCCGACACCACCCAGGGCCGCATCAGGTTTCATGAATGGATCGGCGATTCCTGGGCGGTGCTGTTTTCGCATCCCAAGGACTTCACCCCGGTCTGCACCACCGAACTCGGCTACATGGCCCGCATCAAGTCGGAATTCGACAGGCGTGGCGTGAAGATCATCGGCCTGTCGGTCGACCCGGTGGACCGCCACGTACAATGGGCGGCCGACATCCAGGAAACGCAGGGCTTTGCGCCGAATTACCCGATGATCGCTGACACCGACTTCAACGTGTCGAAGCTCTACGGCATGCTGCCGGCCGCGCTATCGGGGGACCCGGCCAAACGCACGCCGGCCGACAACCAGACCGTGCGCAACGTGTTCGTCATCGGTCCCGACAAGAAGATCAAGCTGATCCTGGTCTATCCGATGACCACCGGGCGCAATTTCGACGAGGTGCTGCGGGTGATCGATTCCCTCCAGCTCACCGCCATGCACAAGGTCGCAACCCCCGCGCAATGGAAGCAGGGCGACGACGTGATCATTGCCGGCTCGGTCACCGACGAGGAAGCCCGCAAGACCTATCCGCAGGGCTGGAACGCGCCCAAGCCCTATATCCGCATCGTGCCGGCGCCCCGCGTCTAGCGCCTCGGCTGCGACATCGTCATCCCCCGGGCTTGACCCGGGGGATCATCTCCGGAACGTTGCGAGCGTGACGTATCAGCACGGACTGCCGGGCGAACCGGCGACGGCGCCCGCATGCGAAGTGACAGCGACGACCTTGGCTTTATCCATCGCTTTGTGCCCGGCCGCGATCAAACGCGCGTGCCGCTCCTGCTGCTGCACGGTACCGGCGGCGATGAGAACGACCTGATCCCGCTCGGCCAGCGTTTGTCGCCCGGCGCTGCGCTGCTGTCGCCGCGCGGCAAAGTGCTGGAAAACGGCATGCCGCGCTTTTTCCGCCGCGAAGGCGAAGGCGTATGGGACCTGGCCGATTTTGGCATGCGCACCGTGGAACTTGCCGAATTCGTGCTGCGCGCGCGTGCCGCCTATGGCATCGGTGCGCCGATCGCGCTCGGATTTTCCAATGGCGCGAACATCGCCTGGTCCCTGCTGGCCGATGATCCCACGCTGCTCGCCGGCGCGATCCTGATGCGCGCGATGATGCCGTTCGACCCGCGCCCGCTCCCCGATTTGAGCGCGAAGCCTGTTCTTATCCTCGCCGGCGTCGACGATCCGATGGTGCCGGTCGACCAGGCTGCTCTGCTCGCCGCCCTCCTCGGCGAAGCCGGCGCGCAAGTGACCTATGAAGTGGTCTCCGGCGGACATGGCCTTACCGGAGACGATCTGTCGCTTGCCGCAAGCTGGCTTGCCCGCCACGGCTAACGCGGGACAGCGACCACGCTCCGACAGGCTGCCGAAAAAGTGAACAAGCTCCGCCCTTCAATTCCGCTCTGTTCGCCGCCGGATTCTGTCGTGTTCACGGCAAAAAAGGCCTGTTCGGCAATCCGCTAAAGCGGGACGACTTCTGTTCGAACCATCATCCCGCTTTCGCTCTTTGTCTGGGCATGATCTTTTCCGAAAACCGCTGCACCTTTTTTTGATCCTGCACTAAAGCTCGGGGCGGGCGGCGAGGTGCCATCCGTCGGACCACTTCCGAAAAATTGCCGTGCCGGTGCGCCGCATGGACGGCAGGCCGTCGCGTAGGAGACCTTTCTCCACATGCGCCCAGACTGTCGGCACGATGTCGTATTCGAACTCGACGGTCGCAGCCATCTCGCCCATCTGGTTCTGGGCGATACTGCGGGCAATCCGAACGAACGAAAGTCGCCCGGTCGCAAAGGTCGTCTCATCGCCGCGATTCTGCAGAATCAAACCCTGCGCCGCACTCTGGCTGCGCGCGGTTGGCTTGAGATAGATGACGACATTCCGGGTCGCGAACTCGCTTTGCCGCTGGCCGACTTCGATGGTGGCAAAACCGCGCGCCTTCATCACGCGCGCCAGCCGGCAGAATGGGACGTGGCTTGTGTTGTAAGCGCCCTTGAGAACGGCATCGAGCGCCGAGCAATCCCCACTGCCATCGATGATGTTGTGCGCCGCCCTCGCCGTGCGGATAATCTCCGGGCCCTGCGCCAGCACGTTCGGATTGGGATGCCGCTCGTAAATCTGTCCGGCCGAGATCGCCGCCTGCAGGACGTAGCGCCCGGTGAGTTTTCCGTCGATTTCGGGCCGCAGCAGACGCCGAGCTTCAGAGTCGCCGATCGGGCAGCTATCGCCCATCCCAAGCACGCACGCCGCTGCCGCCGGAATGACCGTCATCGCAATTGATACGGAGGCGAACACGAGAACCGCAGGTAATCCGCGCATCGAAAAACCCGAGCAACATAAAAAGCTAGTCAATAATTCTAACCGACTTCCGACGCAGGATCAAAAGAATTCCTCGTAAACCTCGACGCGTGAGCGCATTCGCGACCAAGAGCCCCGCGGTGGCCGAAATCGCCGTCACAGACGCGCCCCACGCGATGTCCGCAAGCGCGACCGGCCAGGTCCATTGCCGCAGCACCGCAAGCGCAGTCAGATCAAAGGTCGCATAGCAGAACAAACCGAACAGCGCGCCATAGAGCAACGTCGCGCGTACCGCCGCCCCCTCGCTGGCCGAGACGAACACGAGAATGCCGGCGGTATAAAGCAGATAGAAGGCGACCGCCGGCACGAGGCGCAATGCGCCGAGCATGTCGCCGACCTGCGACTTGAAGAAGTCC